>JAYURX010000138.1:0-2010 GCA_043755965.1 Flavobacterium sp.
GGAAGTGCCTGCAGAAGCGTAAAAGGGAGCGTAGTTGTTTGGGGGAAACATACTGAAATCAATGGAAGTTCCGATTTATTTGGCCTAGAATTTCCTTCAACTATTCATACTGCTTTCAAAAACTATCAAGACACCATTTTATTGGTTGACAAAGGAGAAAAACAAGTTTCATCAACTGTCGGACACGATTTGATGCATAATCATCCATTTGCCGAACAACGATTTGCACAAGCACATCATAATTTGTCAAGTATAAAAACCTTTATAGCAAACGGTAATGTAGACGAGTTTATCAAAATTGTAGAAAGCGAAGCGCTGACTCTGCATGCCATGATGATGACTTCGTTGCCCTATTTTATTCTGATGAAACCAAACACTTTGGAAATCATCAACCGTATTTGGAAATTTAGAAATGAAAGGAATATTCCTATATGTTTTACGCTCGATGCAGGCGCAAACGTACATGTTTTGTATCCCGAAAACGTTAGAGATGAAGTATTGCAATTTATTAAAGGCGAATTAGTTGGCTATTGCCAAAATGGTCAGTATATTTGTGATGAAATTGGAACAGGAGCAATTAAAATATGAAAGGACCATTATTTTACTCAAAAATTCTTCTCTTCGGAGAATACGGGATAATCAAAGATTCTAAAGGTTTATCCATTCCTTATAACTTTTACAATGGTGCTTTAAAGGTGGATGAAAATCCGTCACTGGAAGCCATTAAATCCAATGCAGGTTTGAAACGATTTGTAACCTATTTGGAGCAACTGCAAAACGAAGAATCTGAATTAGTAACTTTCAATTTAGAAGTCTTAAAAGCCGATGTTGAACGCGGAATGTATTTCGATTCAAGTATTCCTCAAGGCTATGGTGTTGGTAGTAGTGGCGCATTAGTTGCTGCGATTTATGACAAATATGCCAACAATAAAATTACCGTTTTAGAAAACCTGACTAGAGAAAAATTACTCCAGTTAAAAACTATTTTCTCTCAAATGGAATCGTTTTTCCACGGTAAAAGCTCTGGGCTTGATCCATTAAATAGTTATTTGAGTATTCCAATTCTTATCAACTCTAAAGATAATATTGAAGCAACCGGAATTCCTTCACAAAGTACCACCGGAAAAGGCGCTGTGTTTTTATTAGACTCCGGAATTGTGGGTGAAACTGCTCCGATGGTGACTATTTTCATGGAGAACCTGAAAGACCAAGGTTTCCGTAAAATGCTAAAAACGCAATTCGTAAAATATACTGATGCCTGCGTGGAGAATTTCCTGGGTGGCGATATGAAATCACTTTTTGCAAACACCAAGCAATTATCAAAAGTCGTTTTGAATAACTTCAAACCTATGATTCCTGAAGCCTTTCACGGTGTTTGGCAACATGGCATTGACACTAACGATTACTACCTGAAACTTTGTGGTTCCGGTGGTGGCGGTTATATTTTAGGTTTTACCCAAGACTTAGAAAAAGCAAAAAAATCCCTCAAAGATTATAAACTGGAAGTGGTTTACCAGTTTTAATTGTTACTAAATTAAAACTGTAGACTTCTCAATTCTAAAAAATTTTTGGTAAATTAGTCTTACAAAGTTTTTAATCGAAATTTTATGACTAAAGATGCGATTCTTGAGAAGTTAAGACTTCCAAATGTTTTGATTCTTTTGAGTGTCATCATTTTATCATGCACTTCACTGATTTTCATCAATTATTTTACCATAAAAATTTTATCGGCTAACAGAGCTTACGTCAATGGCGAATCTCACTATTCCAAAGGTCAGAAAGATGCTGTTCGTCATCTTATCACCTATGTTTACACTGAAGACGCTGCTCACTGGAAATTATTTAAGGAAGAGTTGAGTGTGCCTGAAGGCGATGGTGCAGCCAGAAATGCCTTAGTTACCAATAGTGAAATTGAAACCATTAAGGATGGATTGCGTGCAGGCCGGAATCATGAGAAAGATTTGGATGATATGATTTGGCTTTTCCAAAATTTCGGGACGATTTCTTTCT
>JAYURX010000139.1:0-2007 GCA_043755965.1 Flavobacterium sp.
AATCCTGCGGCATGCAGACACATAAACATAATTTGGGCGTCGCTGGCTTTGTCTTTTTCGGGATTTAACTCCTGCAGACTTTGCATGGCTTTTAATCCAAATGGTGTTGCCGCAGAGTCTAATCCTAAAAAGTTAGCGGCAAAATTCAAAGTCATATACGATATTGATTCGTGGTTTTTTGGAACTGTTGGAAAGACTTTTACAAAAACAGGACTTAGCTTCTTGGCTAATTTTTCAGATGCGCCCGAATCAATTAATAGCTGCATGAGTCCACAGAAGAAAGCCAGATAAGCAATCAAAGGAAGGATTAAATCGATTAAGCTGTTTTTACAGGTTGGTAATAATCCATCCGACTTTTGAACTCCCGAATAAATTTTCACCGTCTTAGCTTTATAAACATAAGTAGTGTCGGCATTGAGCGTATCTCTATTGATAATCATGGTTTGTTCAGGCGCTTTTTTAATGCTGTCCATGATAAATTTTGGGACTTGTTCCAAATATTTTTCGGAAATTAAAACTCGGTCATCCTTTTTCCCATTCAAAACATTATCAATAGTGTAGCTGTTTCCGATGGATAAACTAAATATTACAAAAACTATGGATGAAACAAAAATAGCGAGCCAAAATCTACTTAAAACCATAAGTTGTTTTTTTGTAAATATAGCATTTATCGATTTTGAACAAATAATTAAAGTCAATTTTTATAAATAACATTTATAAAGCCTTAAACAAAGCTTAATTTTTATGATTATTTACTAATAAAATGCGAATATTAATTTAGTGTTTATATATTTGCTGACTTTTAGTTGCAAAATATTCATTTTTAGTTACATAATACCCATTTCTATAAATTATGAAAAAGAATTGTTTCCTATTGCTCGCGATTTTGTTCAGTACGTGTACGGTTTTCGCACAATCACAGGCGGATGTTAAAAAAATTATTGCCAACTATGATATGGCAAAGCTTAAACAGACTGAAGACTTTTATAGAAAAAAAGAACAGGCTGATAAACGAAAAGCTATCGCGGTGGCTCTGATTAAAAACTGGCCACTTATTATAAAAGACGCGGACGGAAATTTTTCTGAATTAATGAGACTTTCTCCGGAAGGGTTGCCTCTCTACTATTCTACACAAAATGTAAATGCCGCTAAATCTACAAGAGCTAATCATTTAAATACTGGTGGTTCCTTAGGTTTAAATTTAAATGGCCAGGGAATGGTTGTTAGAGAATGGGATGGCGGAAATGTTAGAACTTCTCATACTGCTTTTGGCGGACGGGTAACTGTAATTGACGATCCATCCAATACGCAGACTTCTTCCCATTCAACACACGTATGCGGAACTATGGTTGCCAGTGCTACTCCAGCTTCTGTGAAAGGGATGGCTTACCAAGCTAACGCAAGAACATTTAACTGGGGTTCTGATGATTCAGAAGCTATTTCAGAGGCCCAACTTGGAATGCTTATCTCCAATCACTCTTATGGTGTTCCTATTACCTCTAACGGAACAACTTTGCCTTCATGGTTTATTGGTTCTTACTCTTCCGAAGCTTATATTTGGGATGAACTTGCCTACAATGCTCCTTATTTCCTGGCAGTCATGTCTGCAGGAAACGAGGGCTCAAATAATAATAATCCGGAGCCTATTTCATTTGGATATGATAAATTAACCTCCAATAAAACAGCTAAAAACAATTTAGTTGTTGCCAGCTGTGAGGATGTAACCGTAGCTGCTGACGGAACGGTTAATACTGCGAATATTAATATCAGCTCGTTTAGTAGTCAGGGACCAACGGATGATTACAGAGTAAAACCAGACATTACAGGAAACGGCTCAAATATAACCTCAACTTCAAATTCCAGTAACACTGGAACAACCACTATCTCTGGCACGTCAATGTCTTCCCCAAATGTTGCCGGTACATTGGTATTAGTACAACAACATTATAAAAATTTAACCAATAGTTTTATGCGTGCCGCTACCTTAAAAGGGTTGGCTTGCCATAC
>JAYURX010000140.1:0-2006 GCA_043755965.1 Flavobacterium sp.
GTCCCTTTCTGGGACTTTTATTTTTTTAAAATAACTCATGAAAATTAATACCGCGGAATTTATAATCAGCAATTCTGATGTTAGCAAATGTCCTTTGGAACGTTTGCCGGAATATGCTTTTATTGGTCGTTCAAATGTTGGAAAATCATCCTTAATCAACATGTTGACCAATCATAAAAATTTGGCAAAAACTTCCGGAAAACCTGGAAAAACCCAATTGATAAATCATTTCAAAATCAATTCCAATTGGTTTTTGGTCGATTTACCCGGTTATGGTTATGCGCGTGTTTCCAAAAGAACAAAAGAAGTTTTTCAAGAATTTATCACGGATTATTTTGAAAAAAGAGAGCAACTGGTTTGTGCTTTTGTTTTAATAGATATCCGATTGGAAGCTCAAAAAATCGATTTGGAATTCATCAATTATCTGGGTGAAATTGAAGTGCCGTTTTGCATCATTTTTACCAAAGCCGATAAAATAAGTAAGGGCAAAATTGAATCGCACATTTCTGCTTACCGAAAAACGCTTTTGTCCAACAACTGGGAAGAAATGCCGCAACATTTTGTAACTTCTGCCACCGAAACTACAGGAAGAGATGTAGTTTTGAATTATATTGATGATGTAAATGAAGAAGTTTTTAAAGACTTGAATCAATTTTAGGATGAAGAAAATCATACTTATTTTACTTATTACAAATTTTTCCTTTTCTCAGGACAAACCTAATACAAGTGTTGAAAAATCAATTTTCGGAATTCAAACCGGATTTCTTGGTGCTTGGATTCATAATGAATCCAGATTGTCAAATCAAATAAGCCTTCGTTCAGAAGTTGGCCTTGATTTAGGAATCAATGCAAACAGCAATGATACCAAAACAGTTTTGATTCCTTCTTTCAGGATTGAGCCAAGATGGTATTACAATTTAAAGAAACGCGCTGAAAAAGGGCGGAATATTTCCAAAAATTCCGGAAACTTCCTGGCACTTAACCTGACCTATAACCCCGATTGGTTTTATATTGGAGGAGAAGATAATGTTGAAATAATAGGTATCCTGGCTATTGTTCCTAAATGGGGAATCAAAAGAACCGTGGGAAATCATTTCACATATGAAGCGGGATTTGGGATAGGTACTTTTATAGTTTTAAACGACTATGAAGTAGAAAACAACGTTGCTATTGATTTACATGTACGTATTGGTTATACTTTTTAAAAAAAGCGGCCTATTCTTTAGGAACAGGCCACTTTCTATTTCTTCAACTCCAATTTTTCGGCAAAATAATCACAAAAATCTTTCATTGTTTCCCCCATTTTTTCATCCTGTGTGGCACGTTGAAACGTATCAGCCATAGCGACCAATGTTTGATGAAAAAACAATTTCATTTCGTCAACCGGCATGTCTTTTGTCCACAAATCTATCCGAAGCGTTTCCTGCGCTTTGCTGTCCCAGATTGAAAGCATTATGGCTTTTGCGTCTTCTAGTTCAATACCTCCATCCTGTGCTGACCAAGATAGTTTTTCGGGAACACGATTTTCATCTAATTCAACAAGAAATTTTATTTCGGAAGTGATGGTCTTACTCATTCTTTTTTGGTTTGTATTTTGATTTTTCAAATATTTCCTTGGCATCCATTTTAAGCATGTCCTGCATCGCAATTTCATTATTTCGCATAAAAGAACGGACGATCTGCCATCCAATCCATTGTCCAACTCTTCCCGGAGATTCATTGTCAATCTCTAGATAAAATTTGGAAAATGGTGCCATATTTGTAAAACGATTTGGCAATTTGGAATCTGTGCTGTACAGTAACTCTTTTTCAATAAAATAGCGCCAAATGTAGCTTTCGTTTTCTTCACACCAGATAATTTGTTCCGGCATATACCCAATTTTCTCGGCATCGTTATGATTTGGCAACAACTCATCCTTTAGATACAATTGTTTGCCATAATATATCATTTCGGAAAGCAATGTCTTTTCTCTTGGCGGGGGAATTTTTCCTAGCGAAAAGCTCGT
>JAYURX010000141.1:0-2005 GCA_043755965.1 Flavobacterium sp.
ACACGTTTTGCATCTGCAGTTCCACCAACGTCAAGAAAATTTGCCGGTTCAAAACCTGCATATTTAATCAAATCCATTGTTGCCATTGCTAATCCGGCGCCGTTGACCATACAACCAACCGTTCCATCAAGGTCAACATAGTTCAGGCCAACTTCTTTGGCTTCGACTTCAATTGGATTTTCTTCACGAATGTCACGCATATCGGAATATTTTGGCTGACGAAATAAAGAGTTGTCATCAATATTAACCTTAGCATCAACAGCCATTATTTTATTATCCGAAGTTTTTAAAACCGGATTAATTTCAAACATCGAAGCATCAGAGCCAACATAAGCGTTATATAAAGAGTCAACAAACTTTACCATTTCCTTGAAAGCGTTTCCGGAAAGGCCAAGATTAAAAGCAATTCGACGTGCCTGGAAACCTTGCAGCCCCACAGAAGGATCAATTTCTTCAGTGAAGATTAAATGTGGTGTGTGTTCCGCGACTTCTTCGATATCCATTCCGCCTTCGGTAGAATACATAATCATGTTTCTGGCTTTTGCCCTGTTTAAAAGAACAGACATATAAAATTCCTTGGTTTCACTTTCTCCCGGATAATAAACATCTTCAGCAATCAAAACCTTATTCACTCGTTTTCCTTCCGGTGGAGTTTGAGGGGTTTTTAACATCATTCCAATTATTTGTTCTGATATCTCCTCAACCTGCTGCAGATTCTTAGCCAATTTTACGCCACCGCCTTTTCCTCTTCCGCCTGCGTGAATTTGGGCTTTGATAACATGCCAGCCTGTACCTGTTTCAGCTGTTAATTGTTTTGCAGCAGCAACAGCTTCAACCGGATTATTAGCAACAATACCACGTTGAACGCGAACGCCATAACTTGCTAAAATTTCTTTTCCTTGATATTCGTGTATGTTCATTATTATGAGTTTTTTATTTGAAAAACTGAAAATTAATTCCGTAAAATGTGCCACAAAAGTAATTAAATTAGAATCAAACCGAAAGGAAATGTTTCTTAATTTAGTGTTTTCTTACTTTACACTTTTCTGACTGGGACAACCAAATTCAATACAACATCTTTAACTCTTTAACTTCATAATGCATTAGGCTGTCATCATTTAGTAGAACCTCAAGTTTACCGTCACGAGTGACTTTTTTGATGATGCCCATAAAACGATTTCCCTTTTTATCTTCAAAAGGAGACGGATAGTCTTTTTTATATAAATTCTGACTGTACTCTCCCCAAAGCAAATCAGAATGATTATTTAGAGTTAATCTATTTGCTTCCAGGGAATCTTTTAAAAGTATAGCTATCTCTTCTTGCTCATAGGTTTTACCTGTAATGCACTTCATTGAGCTGGCTTGAGGAAGATTTTCAAAATTAGTTTGGTTTAAATTTAATCCAATTCCGACGATAGCGGTAAAACTGCCATCAGGCTTCAAGATGTTTTCAATCAGTATGCCTGCCACTTTTTTAGAATCTGCCATAATGTCGTTGGGCCACTTTATAGCAATATTTGGTATTTGAAGATTTTTTAAAACTTTTGCTACTGCAAGTGCAACTGCAATATTAAAATCATAAATGTTTTGATTGTCAAGTTGGATATTTTTAACCAAAACACTCATCGTAAGGTTTTTACCCGGTTCAGAAATCCATTTTGCCCCCATTTGCCCTTTGCCTTTGGTTTGTTCTTTTGCCATAACAATGGTATAATCTTCCACTGCTGATTCTTTAAACAATTGTTTTAAAAATTCATTTGTCGAATCTATGGCATCGAGTTTGATTAAATGCATGACAGAATGGTAAATATTAGTGAATTTTAAACTTTTGTTAAGCAAAAAGTAAATACAAAAGTAATACATTTGCAAAACATACATAAAATATAAATGACGAAGAAAGCGGTTAACACAGATGTTCTTTTGGCAAACATCATAAAAGGAATAGAAGAAGTAAAAGGAAATGATATTGACATCCTCGATTTGAGAGCCATTGATACAGCAGTTT
>JAYURX010000142.1:0-4623 GCA_043755965.1 Flavobacterium sp.
AAATGCACACAAATTGCCATATAACGAATTTGCTTTGACAGTAAGCCGTTGTTGAACAAACGTTCCCCCATTTCACGGTCTTCACCACCATACTCAAGCAATTCGTTGAAGCCGTTTATTGCCAGGATATCCGATTTAAATCCGGAGGAATTATGTCCGTTCCACGAGCGTTTTGTTGGCGTAAGCCAATTCATAAAAGCAGCAAAACAGTTGTTTTTGTTCAGTTTGGTAATCTTAAAACTGAGTTTTAATCCCTGTTTTCTGAGCCAAGAAACGGTAAAACATCTTTGGTGCAGGACATCATCATCTGAAATCAATTTTGAAATCGACATCGGAAGCTTGAAATAGCCACCCGAAAGAAAAAACCCGGCTTCTTTTTCTTTGAGATGCTGAACAACAAAATCCTTTCTCGGAATGCAGTCGCCATCGGTAAACAATAAATAATCTGAATGAGAAGCCAATATTGCCTTGTTGAGGATTCGGCATTTCCTGAAGCCTTTGTCTTCGTGCCAAACGTGAATTATGGGATGTGTGAATTTGTCCTTAAAAGAAGCGATGACTTCCTTTGTTTTATCCGTCGAACCATCGTCCGCAATGACAATTTCAATATCTTTTTCCGTTTGAATAGTGTATCCAAGTAACACTTTGTGCAACCATTCTTCGGAATTGTATGTGGATATAATTATAGACAACTTCATACTATACAAACATAAAGAATAATTCGGATTCTAAGCAAAAGTAACCGTATCGTTTTTGGACTCCGAAAAAAAAACTAATTTTACAAAAAAAAGAACCCAAACTTCGTATGAGTGATACTTTTAAAAACACTTTTGATATTGATGTAGTAATCACTTGGGTTGATGGCAGTGATGAGAATCATAGCAAAAAACTTTCTCAATATATCGAAAACAAAGACTCATTGAATTTAAAAGGTTTTGTAACCCGTTTCAATCAGGTAAATGAAATTGAATATTGTATTAAATTGATATACAAATTTGCGCCTTATGTTCGGAACATTTTTATAGTTACCGATGAGCAAACGCCTGATTTCCTAAAAAATGACAGCAAATCTGAATACCACAACGTAAAAATTGTAGACCATAAAACTATTTTCAAAGGTTACGAATCTTATTTACCCGTATTCAACAGCAATTCCATAGAAACAATGATCAGCCGCATTCCAGATTTAGCTGAACATTTCGTTTACTTCAATGATGATGTGTTGCTGATTGGTGAAACTAAGCCATCTGATTTTTTTACCGAAGATGGAATTCCCATACTACGCGGAAGATGGACCAATTATGAGTTGACCAAACTAAAGGATTTTCTCAAGGAAGTTGGTCTCAAAAAGAAACGTGTTTCCAAATTACCTTATAAAAAGGCACAGGAGAATATCGCCAAGATATTAGGATTTAAAAAATATTTCAGACTAAGCCATACTTCATTTCCGATGCGAAAATCAATAATAAATAATTTTCTTGACGAGCATGAAGAAGTCCTGATTAACAACATAAAACACCGGTTCAGGGTTCCAACCTATTTTATGATTCAGTCGTTGGCAGTTCATCTGGAAATACTGAATGAGACTTTCAGGCAAAATAAAAACTTCCAACTGGTTTACTTTGGTTCATCTGACAAGGCTTTATGGTGGATTAAACACAAATTGCTTTCTGCTCAAAAAGATAAAGAAAAGCTATTTCTGAATATCCAGAGCCTGGATTTATATCCCGAAGAAAAACTCAACTATATACTGGCGTGGCTGGATAAACTATTAGAAAAAAATTAGAATGGACATAAATACGGAAGTTCACAAAGCATTCGAAGTCATACAAAATGGCGGAATCATCCTCTATCCTACCGATACGGTTTGGGGAATTGGCTGCGATGCAACCAATGCTGAGGCGGTAAAAAAAATCTACGCTTTGAAACAACGCGAAGAATCCAAAAGCATGATTGTGCTGATGAATGGTGAAAAAATGATGTACAATGTATTCAAAGATATTCCGGAAACCGCATGGCAAATCCTGGATTTATCTGAAAAGCCAACAACCCTGATTCTGGATAATCCCCAAAATGTTGCAGCAAATATTATTGCCGATGATAAAACCCTCGGTGTAAGATTGGTTAAAGAACCATTTTGTTTTAAACTAATGGAGCGGATGAAAAAACCCTTGGTTTCAACCTCAGCAAATATTTCGGGAATGTTTACACCAAAATCTTTCAAAGAAATTGCTCCCGAAATTATAAAAGGTGTCGACTATGTAGTAAATTTGCACCACGAAAAAATTTGCGACAAACCGTCAACGATCATCAAGCTTTCGCTGGATAATCAGGTAAAAATTATTAGGAAATAAATTTCACCGCAAATTCGCAAATTGTTTATTCAATTTTATGGAAGAATATTTATATAAAGAAGAAAACTACAGTGTTGTAGGAATTCTGTATGAAGTTCATAAAAATCTTGGAAAAGGGTTTTCTGAAGTTGTATATAAAGATGCTATAGAATATGAATTTCAAAAAAACAATATTCTGTTTGAAAGAGAAAAAGAATTTTCGGTTAATTATAAAGACACAACTTTAAAACATAAATTTTATGCGGATTTTGTAATTTATGATAAAATTATCCTTGAAATCAAAACAGTAGATTGTTTCAATAATGCTCATTACAATCAATGTTTGAATTACTTAAAAGTATCCGAATACAAATTAGCAATTCTTGCAAATTTCAATTCAATTTCTTTAGAATATAAACGCATAATAAACTCTAAAAAATAATTTATGAATTGGGTTGTTCATGACCGCAAATTCGCAAATTAATTAAGTATACTGATTAAAATATTAAAGGATATCTCCAAAGGAAAGATTAAACTTAATTCACTAAAATAAAAAATAATTTGCGAATTTGCGGTGCAAAAATTATGAATTACAAACAAGCCTTAGATAATAAAATTTTTGAAATCATTTCAAAAGCATCAAAAGAACTTACTCTCGAAAGTTATGTGATTGGTGGCTTTGTGCGTGATTATTTGCTTAAACGTGATTTCAAGAAAGACATCGATATTGTCGCTATTGGTTCCGGAATTGATTTGGCTTTAAAGGTTTCAGAATTATTACCACACAAACCCAAAGTACAGGTTTTCAAGAATTATGGAACAGCAATGCTTCGTTATAAGGAAATCGACATCGAATTTGTTGGTGCCCGAAAAGAAAGCTATTCTGAAAACACCCGCAATCCCGTTGTGGAAAACGGAACGCTTGAAGACGACCAAAACCGCCGCGATTTTACGATTAATGCGTTGGCCTTTTCGTTAAACCAAAATAACTATGGCGACTTAGTTGACCCGTTTGATGGATTGACCGATTTGGAAAATAAAATCATCAAAACGCCTTTAAGTCCCGATATTACCTATTCGGATGATCCGTTGCGAATGATGCGTGCGATTCGTTTTTCGACGCAACTGGACTTTGTCATTGAAGAAGAATCACTAAAAGCAATCGAAAGAAACAAAGACCGAATCAGGATTATTTCTGGCGAACGGATTGTGGATGAACTGAATAAAATTTTGGAAACACCAAAACCTTCTACTGGCTTTTTGCATTTATACAAAACAGGCTTACTGAATATTATTCTCCCCGAATTGACTGCGTTGAATAACGTAGAAGAAATTGAAGGCCATACCCATAAAAATAATTTTTATCATACACTAGAAGTCGTTGATAATATTTGTCTGAATACGGATGATGTATGGCTACGTTGGGCAGCGTTACTTCACGATATTGGAAAAGCGCCAACTAAACGCTTTAATAAAAAACAAGGCTGGACATTCCACGGTCATGAATTCCTTGGCGGAAAAATGGTAAAGAAAATCTTTGAAAGATTGCACATGCCATTAAACCAAAAGATGAAGTTTGTTGCCAAAATGGTAATGCTGAGCTCACGCCCAATTGTGCTTTCAGAAGATATTGTAACTGATTCGGCGGTGCGTCGTTTAGTATTTGATGCCGGTGAAGATGTCGATAGTTTGATGACATTGTGCCAAGCGGATATTACTACAAAGAATCCGGCTAAGTTTAAAAAATACCACAGCAATTTTGACATTGTCCGCAGAAAAATAATTGAAGTTGAGGAACGCGATCATGTACGTAATTTCCAGCCACCAATTTCCGGTGAAGAAATTATGGATATCTTCAATCTGAAACCATCACGCGAAATTGGTGTTTTAAAAGAAGCCGTGAAGGAGGCAATCCTTGAGGGCGAAATCCCGAATGAATATCAGGCGGCGTATGATTTTGTTTTGGCTAGAGCTGAAAAATTAGGGTTAAAAAAGGTCTGACCGCAAATTCGCAAATTAATGGAGTTAAGACTCCGAATAGAATTGTGGTTGGAAAAGAAATTAAAATAAGAATTAGAATTTAAATAATTTGCGAATTTGCGGTAAAAATTATGAAGAAAGATAAATCAGTAATCATCTGGCTCCTTTCCGGTTGTGTTTTAGTATTTATTATGGTTGTTGTTGGTGGCATTACGCGACTGACGAATTCGGGTTTGCCATCGTCTACTGTCCGACCAGCGAATACGCGGCCAACATCGAGCTCGCCGAAGCTTTGCCCCTGTTGGGCAGT
>JAYURX010000143.1:0-11159 GCA_043755965.1 Flavobacterium sp.
GGTGCTACCAGGAATTATACTGTAACGGTAACCAGTATCAGCCCGGAGAGGTGCCAGACTACATCGATAGCTTTCTCGGTTGTACAATCGGGCCCGGCAGTCGTACCGGCAGGTACCACAGGATATACGGTAACCAGTGCCTTTAGTGATTTACAGACTATTACAGTGAACATAGAGGGTTATGGCGCTCCGGATTACCAGTACAGTTTGGATGACGGGCCAAGACAGGCGAGCAATGTGTTCGAGAATGTCAGCATGGGATCACATGTTATCCATGTCTGGGACGCCAAAGGTGGTGTGGCTTACAGTTGTGAGGAGCTGATTATAGATGATGTGGAAATCATCGATTACCCACATTACTTTACTCCAAATGGAGACGGAATACATGACACGTGGAATATTGTTGGATTAGGTGGACAACCTAACGCAAAAATTTATATATTTGACCGCTATGGCAAACTAATGAAACAAATCAGTTCAACAGGCAATGGCTGGGATGGAACGTATAACGGACATCTCTTACCATCAGATGATTACTGGTTTACGGTGGATTATATAGAAGGAGCCGCAGTCAAACAATTTAAAGCCCATTTCTCATTAAAAAGATAGTTAAAATGAATTTTAGAAAGATTTATTTATTAGCACTACTATTAGTTGCACAATTTTCTCATTCACAAGAAGGATTACCGGTTTATTCTGATTATTTGTCTGACAACTACTATTTGCTTCATCCTTCAATGGCTGGAGCAGCAAATTGCGCAAAACTAAGACTGACAGCAAGACAACAATGGTTAGGACAGCAAGACGCTCCAGCATTGCAAACATTGAGTTTCAATGGGGCTTTAGGTGAAAGATCTGGTGGAGGAATTATTGTTTTTAATGATAAAAATGGGTATCATTCCCAAACAGGCATGAAATTGACCTATGCTCACCATCTAATGTTTTCGCGTGATAATGTCGATTTAAATCAACTGTCATTTGGAATGAGTGCTGGCTTTATTCAAAGCAATTTAGATGAAAGCACGTTTTATGACAATAATCCCAATTTTGATCCCGTGGTGTTTGGTTCGATTCAAAAGTCAACTTATTTTAATATTGATATTGGAGCTTCCTATAATTTTCTTGATTTTTATGTTCATGCAACCGTTAAAAATGCCTTGGCTAGTGACAGAAAATTGTATACAGATAGCGAACCAGTAAATTTGAGAAGATTTATTTTAAACGCGGGATACACTTTTGGCGATAGTGAACGAATTCTATGGGAGCCATCTTTTATGTTTCAACTTGTTACCTTAACTCAGGAGAAAACGGTTGATTTAAATATAAAAGCATACAAAAACTTAGATTTTGGAAGATTATGGGGAGGAATATCATACAGAAGAAGTCTTGATGGAGCGCAGTATGTACAGGGTAATGGTGTTGCCGACCAAAAATTGCAATATGTAACACCAATAATAGGAGTTAATTTTAAAAATTATGTGTTTTCATATACCTACTCACATATATTAGGCGATGTTAAATTTGATGCAGGAGGATTTCACCAATTAACTTTGGGGATTAATTTATTCTGTAAGCCAGAGAAATATCACTGTAATTGTCCAGCCATTAATTAATTTAAATAACTGTCCCGATTTATCGGGACAATTTTTTTAGACATGATAATAAAAGCGGTAAACGGCAAAAGCCCACAAATTCCGGAAGATTGTTTTATTGCAGAAAATGCAACAATTGTTGGTGATGTTGTATTGGGAGAATCTTGTAGTGTTTGGTTTAATGCAGTTATCCGTGGTGATGTTCATTATATCAAAATAGGCAATAAGGTTAACATTCAGGACGGCGCAGTTATTCATTGTACGTATCAGAAACATCCAACAGAAATAGGAAATAATGTTTCTATTGGGCATAATGCCATTGTTCATGGATGCAAAATCCATGACAACGTTCTAATAGGAATGGGCGCCATTGTAATGGATAATTGTGTTGTAGAACGCAATTCGATTATTGCTGCAGGAGCGGTAGTTACCCAAAACACCGTAGTGGAATCGGGGTCGATATATGCCGGAGTTCCTGCCAAAAAAGTAAAAGACATTGACCAATCGGATTTTGCCGGAGAAATAGAGCGTATTTCGAATAATTACGTGATGTATTCAAGTTGGTTTAAAGAAGAATAAAAGAAGCCTGCAGTTTGAGTCTAGCCCTGATGGAAGCGAAAATCCTTTTTTATTGTTAAGGACAGCCCTTCTCCCGAAACTTCGGGAGCGCTCAGGGTGACAACAATAAAAGATTGTAGCGGACAGCAGAAACTGCGTTTAAAAGTCCTGCCTGCAGGTTGGCTCTAAAAATCTTTACTTATTACTTCGTATATATTATTCAAGATATCTTTCAATACTTTTGGGTCTGAATTAGAATAGAAAATAGCTGTTGCGTTATTCTTTTCAATATTCAACCAGTTTCTTTCCAATAAAACATTTTTTGTTTGACGAGCAACTGCTTCGCCGGAATCGATGATTTTGATTTCTTTTGGGAGTATTCTTTTTATCTGCGGAATTAAATATGGATAATGACTACAGCCCAAGACCAAATAATCAATATTAGCGGCTATCATCGGCTCTAAATAAACATGAAGCAATTTATTCATTTCTTTGGAATTCATTTCTCCATTTTCAATTAGCGGAACTAAACCGTGTCCAATTTGTTCAATGATTTTAGTGTCATGGAATTTCTCAGCAGTTTGATGAAACAATTCACTATTTAAAGTTCCTTGAGTGGCTAAAATTCCGATAACATTTTTTTGTGAATTTATGGCTGCCGGTTTAATGGCTGGTTCAATGCCAATGAATGGAACATCATATTTTGCACGTAATTCTTTGATAGCATTGGTTGTTGCCGTATTACAAGCCACTACTATTATTTTGGCATTTTGGTTCAAAAGAAACTCCGTATTTTTAATACTAAGGGCAATAATTTCTTCTTTTGATTTTTGACCATAAGGGGCATTTTTGCTATCAGCAAGATAAATGGTATCTTCATTTGGAAGTAAATCGTGAATTGCTGCCCAAATTGATGTTCCTCCAATTCCTGAATCAAAAAGGCCTATAGGATTGATGTTTTCCATAGAAACAAAAGTAAAAAAAAACTGCTCAGTCCCGAAGCTTCGGGAGAGCAGTTTTTGATATAATTCTTAGAAATCTGAATCCCGAAACTTCGGGACAGATTAAAATCCTAAATCTTTTTTAACATCAGCTGTTAAATCCGGGCCATCAGCCAAAAGTAAATCAGCAATGTTTAAAACGTATTGGTATCCTTTTGCTTTACCAATTTTTGAAATGGAAGCTTTAATCTTCTCCATTAATGGTTTTACCATATCAGCTTCTTTCTTTTGCAACTCCTTTTGAGCATTGTCTCTGTAATCAGTAATACGTTTTACTAAGTCCTGTACTTCAGTCTGACGTGTTGCATTAACTGCATCTCCAACAGTTGCAGCTTCCTGGTCGTATTTTTTAATTTTGTTTTGATATTCCTCTGCCATTATTTTGTATTCTGCATCATAAGTTCCGCTCAATTTTTCCAATTGTTTTTGAGCATCAAGCATCGCCGGCATTTTAGAAATTAGTTCATTTACATCTACATGTGCAGTTTTAGCTTGTGCATTGATGGTATAACTAGTTCCTAAACACAACACAGTAGCTAGTAGTAATGATTTCAATCTTTTCATTTTAAAAAGTTTTAATTAATTATTTGTTATTATTATTTATTCTGTTTTTGGTTTATTTTTTGCGTCTTCTTTCGCTTTTTTTGCAGCTTCTCTATCTTCTAATATTTTTTTCTTTCTGTCTTCCAAAGCTTTTTTTCTGTCTTCTATTAGTTTTGCTCTTGCAGCAGCTTTAGCTGCTTTGGGGTCTACGGCTGTTGTATCAACGTCCGTCGAATCGATTGTTTTATCGTCAACGGATTTCTCCTTAGCAGGAACCGTGCCAGTTTTTTTGGCGTTCTTAGCCTCTAACAATTCAGCTCTCTTGAGTGCTTGCTCCGCTTTCTTAGCTTCAGCGGCGGCTTTTCTGTCAGCTACCAGTTGTTCTCTGGCTTTCTTCTTGTCTTCTAATGCTTTTTTACGAGCTTCCAGAGTTGGATTAGCATCGCTAGCTGCATCTTCTAATGCATCTTTGGCTTCTTGCGCTTTTACTTGCTTTGCGCTCATTTGCTCTCTTTTCTCTGCTCTGGTAATAACTCTGATAACCTGATCGCTTATGTCATATCTCTTGGCAGAAAAAAGCATTGTTAAATCGGAAGCTTTGTCAAAAACAAAGTCGTATTTTTTAGCTTCGGCAATGTCCTGAACTGCAGTAAATACCTGATCCTGAATTGGTTTTACCAAAACTGCTTTTTGCGTAATTAAATCTCCATTTGGACCAAACTTTTTCTGTTGAAAGTCTAAAAGTTCACTTTCCTGAAATTTTATTTCTTCGTCACGTTCGTCTATTAACTCTTTGGTCAACAAAGCTCTTTCTGTTTTTAAAGCGTCCTTCAATTTTGCAATTTCGATTTTTTTGATTTCAATATCTTGTTTCCACTTTTGAGCTTTTTGCTCAAGTTGGCTCTTCGCTTCACTATAATCAGGCACATTTTGCAGAATATACTCCATGTCTATATAGCCAATTTTGACACCTTTAGATTGCGCATTTGACTGAAATGCAACTGATAAAACCAGAATTGATATTAAAATATATTTTTTCATTCGTTATTTGATTTAGAAATAGTATACCAAATATAATTAAAATTGTTGACCAATTATAAAATGAGTTTCCCAACCATTTGGATTTGTAAATCCAGGAACAGCATCAAAGCCATGAGCAAAGTCAATTCCTAATAATCCAAATGCTGGCATAAATACTCTCAAACCAAATCCAGCCGAACGTTGCAGCACAAATGGATTGTATTCCTTGAACGTGTTAAAAGATGACCCTGCTTCTAGGAAAGTCAGCGCATAAATAGATGCTGCCGCTTTCAATGTCAGTGGATATCTTAGTTCTAGAGAGAATTTATTGTAAACTGTTGCGCCATCCTGTGAAGATAATGATTGGTTTGGATAACCTCTTAATTGAATAACTTCTCTTCCATCTAATGAAAAGTTAGCTAAGCCGTCACCACCAAGAAAGAATCTCTCGAATGGCACTAAACCTCTGCCACTGTTATATGCCCCCAAATAACCAAATTCACCTAGCGTTCTTAGTACCAATGCTTTTGATTGTGTCCCGGCTAATCTTGTATACCAATCAGCTTTAAACTTTACTTTATAATATTCCAACCAGTTAAACTTTTGCTGGTCAACTTTTGCCCTGTCGGCTGTCGCTAATGTAAAATCAGCCCCAACAGTCTGATAGATTCCGGAACCAGCCGCGGTTTCCTGTAAATAATCACCAACGGCAGGAATTGCCCCTTCGGCAGTCGGAACAGTATTTATACCGGCATCTTCTCTATACGTAAGCTTGTATTCTTTTTG
Organism: Flavobacterium sp.; assembly: GCA_043755965.1. Taxonomy (GTDB): domain Bacteria; phylum Bacteroidota; class Bacteroidia; order Flavobacteriales; family Flavobacteriaceae; genus Flavobacterium. The sequence goes on from JAYURX010000143.1 coordinate 5,501, forward strand.
GTTTTCCAAATCGCCATAATTTATTCCATTAAATAGTGAATAAGGCAAGGTGAATTTTGCTGAGACGCTAAATTCAGAACCAGATGTTGGGTAAATTGGATTTACGCCTTTATTATTTCTACTCAAACCAAGGGTATACGCTAAGTTTCTCGATGAACCGTTTCCAAAAGTGAACAATCCGGTGTTATAGTTGTTCAAATCATAATATTGAAAACTCACAGAGCTTGAAAACACAAAGAAATCATCCGGAATAGTTAATCGTTTTGCAATACCAACAGATAATGAAGTGATGTTAAAACTCTTATCCCTATCTACGTTAGTTGACCTTCCAGAGTAAAGAAATTGTTTACTATGCGACAACGAACTGGAAAATTGAATTGGTTTTTTCCCTCCAAGCCAAGGTTCTGAGAACGACAAACTATAGGTTTGAAAAAACGAACTTGCCTGCAAACGTAAGGAAACTTTTTGTCCGTCACCCATAGGAAGCGGCTTGTAAGCTTCTTTATTAAAGAGGTTTCTCGCTGAGAAATTATTGAAAGATAATCCCAGGGTTCCGATAAATCCGCCTCCGCCATAGCCACCCTGAAGCTCAATCTGACTTGATCCTTTTTCAACAACATTATATTCAATGTCTACTGTTCCGGCAGCTGGGTCAACATTTTTGAATTTCGGGTCAATTGCTTCCGGATCAAAGAAACCTAACTGCCCAATTTCCCTAATGGTTCTTACCAAATCTTCTTTGCTGTATTTTTGACCAGGCTGGGTTCTTAATTCCCTATAAATTACCCTATCATGGGTTTTATCATTCCCAACAACTGTAATATTGTTGAAATAAGCAATAGGACCTTCAGTAACCCTAATTTCAAAATCGATAGTATCGTTAGCTGTTTTTACCTCAACGGCATTGATGTTTGAAAATAAATAGCCGTTGTTTTGATATAAATTGGTTAGGTCATCTCCATCTGGTTTCGATTTATCCGCAATTCTTTTTTCCAATAAAACGCCGTTATAAGTGTCTCCTTTTTTGATACCCAAAACTCTTCCTAACGTTTGATCTGAATAAACAGAATTTCCAAGGAATTTGATGTTTCCAAAACGATACTTTTTGCCTTCTTCAACTTTTATATTAATCGCTAGCTTATTCTTTTTGGCATTTAAAAATACAGAATCAGTGATAACCCGTGCATCTCTATACCCTTTTTCCTTGTACTTATCAGTGATGGAAGTTAAGTCTTCTTTATATTTATCCTTTATATATTTTGATGCTTTGAGAACACGAATCGGATTGATTTGCTTCGTATTTTTCATGGCTTTTCTCAGTTTGGCATCAGAGAACTTTTCATTGCCTTCAAAGGTTATTCTCGATATTTTCAGCTTGTCGCCTCTGTCAATATTGACAAGCATTTTAACATTATTACCATCGGTTGTATCGGAAGTTGTTTTTATAAAAACTTTGGTATTGAAATAACCGTCTTTTTTATATTTATTTTCGATGTAATTTTTAGTGGTAGTGATTAGGTTTTCATTTACAATTTTGCCTTTTGTCAATGAGTTCTCTTTGATAAGCCCTTCTACTTTTGATTTTTTGACGCCCTGAATCTTTACTTCGCTAAGTTTAGGAAGTTCTACTATATCAAGGTCTAACCAGATACTATCCGCCTCAACTTTATTTACATAAAAATCAATATCGCTAAAAAGGCCAAGTTTCCCCAGCTTTTTTATGGCATTACTTAATTCTTCTCCCGGAACAGTAAGTTGCTGACCTTTTTCTAAACCGGCAAATGTGACAACCGTTTGTTCGTTGTAACTGATTTTACCGTTAACTTTCACATTTGCTAAAATATATTTTTTGCCTTGGTCGAAGGGAATTCTTTCTTGGGCTTGTAATTGAAAAATAGTTCCAAATAATAAGATAAATAGGAATATTTTTGAAGGGTTAATCTGCACTGAAATTTTATTTAATTTGTTCACTTGTTTTTCCGAATCTTCTTTCTCTTTTTTGATAACTAATAATGGCTGCATATAAATCGTCTTCTTTAAAATCGGGCCATAAAACTTCCGTAAAATAAAATTCTGCATACGCTATTTGCCATAACAAAAAATTACTAATTCGGTGTTCACCACTGGTTCTAATCACTAAATCTACATCCGGTAAATTGTGCGTGTAAAGATGCTCATTTATAATTGATTCATCAAGAGTGTCTATAGAAATTATATTATTTTTAACTTTCTCACTTATAATTTTAACAACATTTAACAATTCCTCTCTTGAACCATAGCTCAAGGCCAGTGTGAGCGTCATTCTCGTGTTGTTTTTTGTCTTTTCGATAACTGATAAAAGCTCATTTTTGGCTTTTGTCGGAAGCAATTCAATGTTCCCGATACAATTTAATCGAATGGCGTTTTTTTCTAAAGTTGCCAGTTCCTTTTTCAATGAATTGACCAATAACTTCATCAGGGTATCGACTTCTAACTTTGGCCTGTTCCAATTCTCGGTAGAAAAGGCATATAATGTTAGATTTTCGATTCCTAGTTTGGCACATGTTTCAACAGTAATTCTTACTGATTTTGTTCCTTTTTCGTGTCCAAACGCTCTTAGCAACCCTTTTTGTTTAGCCCAACGACCATTTCCATCCATAATTATGGCCAGATGTTTTGGTAAGTTGTCTTTATTAATGGTTTCTAATAAGCTCATTTTTTATTCTTTGCAATAACAGGGTTTTTCTCCAAAAGTGTATGTAATAGTAAAGCCCGTGAATACATACCAATCCTTGCTGTTTAAATTACCAAATTTCAAGTGTTCTAAATTTTTATTTTTTGGCAAACTTCCATCCAAATTATCAGTAAAAGTATATCGTGCCCCGACTTCAAATCCAAGCACTATATTTTCAAACACATTACTTTTAACGCCGACAATCATCGGTATGGCAAACGTACCTGCGGTATAATCCTTATGGGTTTCTCCATTAACCACGAACAATTCGTCATAAGCAAAGTAGGTAAGACCTGTATAAACGTATGGCGTTGCCTTTTTTGTCAGTACGTCATGTAGATTAAAATCAAAAAAATTAAATTCTAATCCTGCTGAAATTTCCTTTATTTCATTTTTAAAATTATATCCTCTGTCCACTCTTCCAGGCACATCCGAATCTAAATCATTTCCCATAATAGTTGACTGGGTATAGGAAAATCTATAGGAATGTCTCGGACTTTTGTTCCATTTGTACAAAATTCCAAAGGCCAATTTTTCTGGAGAAACATAGGTGGTTTTACCAACATCTCCTATGAAATTACTTCCGCCCAGGAAAACACCAATTTCATGAATTTGTGCAGTCAAAACATTCTGGAAAATCAAACAAATAAATAATACTAAAATCCTTTTCATCAAATTGAAAATAGCGTGCAAATATAATAAATCTCAGTACTTATCTAACATGAATTTTATATTTATGTTAAATAAAATAGAGGGATGATTATTATCAGTCTTGCAATGGTTCTATTCTAAAACGAAATTTTTAGAATTGTAGTATAAAGAGAGGGGTGTTTTTTCTAGTTTCTCTTATCTTCCCCCCAAAGTAATTTGGTTCGCAGCGTTTTAAGGAATGTTTCTTCGGGAATTTCAACCATCTTAATTTTGAATGGCGTTTTCTTAATTACCAATTCGGAATTATTGCTGACAGTGGTAATTCTCGAGTCCAGAGAAACCAAATATTCCTCTTCTCTTCCCGAAACTTTAAGTTTTATTTCGGTATCATCCGGAATTACAAGAGGTCTTGCGTTAAGATTATGCGGAGCAATTGGTGTTATAACCAATCCATTTACATCGGGCGTTAGAATTGGTCCGCCACAACTCAGGGAATAACCTGTTGAGCCTGTAGGTGTTGAAATAATCAGCCCATCAGCCCAATAGGAATTTAAATATTCACCATTTAAAAAGGTTTCTATCGTAATCATCGACGTCGTTGCCTTTCTGCTAACCGCAATTTCGTTCATGGCAAAATTGATGTCAATCTCAGGACATTCCATGCTTAACAATGTTCTTTCTGAAATCGTATATTTTTTTTCTAAGACAATTTGAAGAAACAATTCAATTTTTTCTTTTTGAACTTTGGCCAAAAAACCAAGCCTTCCGGCATTTACTCCAAGCATTGGAATTCCCGAATCACGAACAAAAGTAGCCGCTCTTAAAATGGTTCCGTCACCACCGATACTAATTACAATGTCAAAACTGCTGTCTAAATCCGTGTGGGAAGCAAAAGTGTTATATTTTTTGCCAACGATTTCTTCTTTGTATAGTATTTCCAAAAACTTTTCCTCAATAACCAACTCTACATTGTTTCTATTAAAAAAAACAAAAATGTCTTTAATGATTGGTCGTGTATCGTTTTGGTAATATTGTCCGAAGATGGCAATTTTCATATAAGTGAGTGTTTATTTGTCAGCGGTCATATATGGTATCGCCTTTTTATTATTGATGTTTTTTTGCAAAAAACTTTTTATTAGTGGCGATTTCATAGATTACATATTTAAATATTTATCCAAATATTCAGAACGTTCTTTTAGGGTATTTAAATAGTTGTCTTCGTGGTGTTCAGATACAATTTCATAATTATACCTGCGAAACGACTGAATGATTTCATTCATGCCGCCAAGTGTAGTTTTTATGGTTACCTGCACTTTTTCCGCATCAGCCTGTGAAACAAAAACTCCCAGTAGTTTGCCATTATTGCTTTCTACAATTTGGGTAATCTGACTCATCGAATAATCTGCTGTTGGTTTTTCAACCACAATGATTCCTCCGGTTTCCTTAAGGAATGGCGTTTCGTTTAAAAACTTTATGACATCCGTGATTTCGTAATAGCCCGCATATTTGTTGGTTTCATTCAAAATGGGAACAATATTCGAATTATTCCTGGCGAAAATTTCTAATACATCCAACCAACTCATAGATTCTCTCACAAAAAAGCCTTCAAAAGCATATCGATACTCAATAATAGGTTTTTGAGTTTCAAAAGTTTCCGCATCCACAGCCGAAATCGAACCTATATAAATGTCATTATCCATAACCGGAAAATGAGAATAGGTGTTTTCAGCAAAAAAATCCTGTATCATCGCTACGGATTCCGTACTTGAAAATGGTTTAAAATCGTTATTGATATACTCAGAAAGTTGTCTCATGTATTCTTTTCTTTTCGCGACTGCAAAATAATCAAATTTTGGGACATGATGACTTAGTTTTACTTTGTATTTTTGTAGTCATATTTTTATCACAACTTTTTTTCATGACAAAATTAAGCGTAAACATCAATAAAATAGCGACCTTACGAAATGCCCGTGGTGGAAATGTTCCTGATTTATTGCAAGTTGCCAAAGACATTCAAAGATTTGGCGCCCAAGGAATAACCATTCATCCAAGACCCGATGAAAGACATATTCGCTATCAGGATGCACGCGATTTGAAGCCGATTGTCTTCACCGAATTCAATATCGAAGGTAATCCACAGCATAATTTTATCGATTTAGTTTTGGAATGTAAGCCGGCCCAGGTTACATTGGTTCCCGATGCAATTGGTGCGATTACTTCTTCTGCTGGTTGGGATACGATTAAAAATCAATCCTATTTAAAAGAAGTAATTCAGGAATTTCAACGCAACGGAAT
>JAYURX010000144.1:0-4612 GCA_043755965.1 Flavobacterium sp.
ATGCTAAGCTTAACACCGAAATACTTTTGTCCATCATTCCCATTGTCATCAAAAACATCAAAGTAAAATGATTTTTTTTCTTTTTGGCACCATTCAATCAGTAAGCTTTTATAACTAATAACTTTTCCTTCGAGTTTGGCAATGTCAACATAAGGAATGATGACGCTTTTTTGAATAAATTTTTCACAATAAACATATCCTTTATCAAGGAAAATGGCGCCTACTAATGCTTCAAAAATATTGCCGTGAATGTTTTCTCCAAAGTGTTGCATTGGCACTTTACTTTCTACAAATCGGATTAAGTTTAGGTCTCTGCCCAATTCATTTAAATGTTCCCGACTCACAATTTTAGAACGCATTTTCGTTAGATAACCCTCATCGCCAGCCGGAGCTTTATTGTAAAGATGCGCAGCAATTACAGCACTTAACATAGCATCTCCTAAAAACTCCAAGCGCTCATAATTCATTGGATTCCCTATTAAATCCATTTGATTTGTGGAACGATGAGTAAAAGCTTTTTGGTAGTAGATAATAGCACGAGGTTTAAATCCTATTATAGTTTCAATTTCGTTAAAAAAAATCCCGTCCTCTTTTGAACGGGATTTTTGAAATATTTTTTTTAGCCTTTTCATCTAGAGATTAAGCTTCAAGTTTTTTGAATAAAACGCAGGCGTTGTGTCCGCCAAATCCAAAAGTATTACTCATTGCCACATTGATTTCTCTTTTTTGAGCTTTGTTCAATGTTAAGTTTAAGCTTGGGTCAATGTTTTCATCCACAACAGTATGGTTAATTGTTGGCGGAACAATTCCGTGTTTCATGGCTAAAATGGAAGCAATAGCCTCAATAGCACCGGCAGCACCCAGTAAGTGACCAGTCATAGATTTGGTGGAATTGATATTGATGTTTTTAGCATGATCACCAAAAACAGCACTGATGGCTTTCAATTCGGCAACATCGCCAAGCGGAGTTGAGGTTCCGTGAGTGTTAATGTGATCCACTTGTTCAGGTTTCATTCCGGCATCGCGTAGTGTATTATTCATAACCGCGATAACGCCAATTCCTTCCGGATGTGGAGCGGTTAAGTGATACGCATCTGATGACATTCCGCCACCGCCAATTTCACAATATATTTTGGCACCACGCGCTTTTGCATGTTCGTATTCTTCAAGAACTAATGCACCGGAACCTTCGCCAAGAACAAATCCGTCACGTGTTGCATCAAAAGGCCTTGAAGCAGTTTCAGGACTGTCGTTTCTTGTTGATAAGGCTTGCATCGAATTAAATCCGCCCATTCCGGCGATAGTGACTGCAGCTTCTGAACCACCTGAAATAATAACATCACACATTCCTAAACGAATGTAATTGAATGCATCAATCATGGCATTGGCAGAAGAGGCACAAGCAGAAACGGTAGTATAATTTGGGCCCATAAAACCATTTCGCATCGAAATGTGGGCAGGCGCAATATCAGCAATCATTTTTGGAATAAAGAAAGGGTTGAAACGCGGAGTTCCATCGCCTTGTGCATAGCTAATTACTTCTTCCTGGAAAGTTTCCAATCCGCCAATTCCGGCGCCCCAAATCACGCCAACTCTTTGTTTGTCAACATTTGTATCGGTAATTCCGGCATCTGCAATGGCTTCCTGGCTTGCGGCAACAGCATACTGTGCAAATTTATCCATTCTTCTTGACTCTTTGCGGTCCATGTAGTCTTCAATGTTGAAGCCTTTGACTTCGCAGGCAAATTTTGTCTTATGCTTTTCGGTATCGTAATAGGTAATCGGAGCCGCACCGCTAACGCCATTCACTAAGGCATTCCAATATTCAGCGATGTTATTTCCAATAGGTGTAATTGCACCTAAACCGGTTACTACAACTCGTTTTAACGCCATAATTTATTTTTTAGAATCTTATTTAAACAAATAATACCCATGTTTTCTTCAAATATAATCATTAAAGAGACAAGGGTATTTCAATATTGTGGGATTGGATGTCAATCAGTTTTAGTCTTTTCAGTAAAAATAATAAAAATCCGTGAAACTAGTTCAAGTCTCACGGATTAGTAATTATTATTTTTTTGCTTCTTCGATGTAAGAAATAGCTTGACCTACTGTAGCAATATTTTCAGCTTGGTCGTCCGGAATCTGAATATCAAATTCTTTTTCGAACTCCATAATCAACTCAACAGTGTCTAATGAATCAGCTCCTAAATCATTTGTGAAGCTAGCTTCTGTTACAACTTCGTTTTCATCAACGCCTAATTTGTCTACAATAATCGCTTTAACTCTTGATGCAATGTCTGACATAATTTCTAATTTTAAATTTTAATTTGTTGGCAAAAATAAAAAACTTTATTTTAAAACAACCTTTTTGTTAGTAAATGTGTCTACGAAAATAGAAAAATTATTTCAAATTCTTACATAACCATAGTTTTAATTCGGGGATTTATTCTTTTTTTTGTGCTGTAATTTTATCTTCCAATGAAAAAGATTTTGCTTTTTGCTTCAGGCGCAGGTTCCAATGTGGAAAATATAATTCAATACTTCAAAAACAACGCTGATATTATCATAGTTGGTGTTTTTACTAACAATCCAAACGCCAAAGTTTTAGACAAAGCAAAAAACCATAATGTCCCAACACTTATCTTTACCAGAGAAGAGCTTTCAGAAGGTTTTGTTTTGGAGAAGATGGCGGAACTCAAACCTGATTTAATTATTTTAGCTGGTTTTTTATGGAAAATGCCGGAAGAAATTGTGGCGGCTTACCCTAATAAAATCATTAATATCCATCCGGCATTATTGCCAAAATATGGCGGAAAAGGAATGTATGGCATGAAAGTGCACCAAACGGTTTTAGACAATCAGGATAAAGAAACCGGAATCACCATTCATTATGTGAATGAACATTATGACGAGGGCGAATTTATTTTCCAACAAAAGATAACTATCGACGACTGCACAACACCTGAAGATATTGTTGCAAAAGTTCACGAACTGGAACATAAACATTTCCCGGAAATCATAGAGAGACTTCTTAGACTAACTTAGACTTGTTTAGACTTCTTAGAAGAACTATTATCTTTACAAAATCCAAGCCGTCTAAAATGTCTAATAATCTAACTATCTACGCAGTCTAAATGTCTCATCAAGTCCACATATACACAGACGGCGCTGCCAAAGGAAATCCCGGAAACGGCGGTTATGGCGTTGTAATGGAATTGGTCGGAACTGCCTATAAAAAAGAATTCTACGAAGGATTTCGTCATACTACAAATAACAGAATGGAATTACTCGCGGTAATTGTCGGCTTGGAAAAAATAACAAAACCCAACATGAAAGTTTTGGTTATTTCCGATTCGAAGTATGTTGTGGATTCGGTTGAGAAAAAATGGGTTTTTGGCTGGGATAAAATTGGATTCAAAGGGAAAAAGAATCCGGACTTATGGATGCGTTTCCTCAAAATTTATCGCCAGCACCAAGTCGACTTCAAATGGATTAAAGGCCATAACAATCATCCGCAAAACGAGCGTTGTGACGAATTGGCTGTCATGGCTTCGGCTTTGCCAAATTTATCTGTGGATGCTTTTTATGAAAAGGAAGAGCAGAAGTTGCTGTAAAATTTGCCGCTGAATAACCATTGCAACTATCAAACTTTAGGCTTATCTTTGCGCCTTTAATTTGAAACTCAGATAATGAACAAACTTTTAATAGTAGGAACAGTTGCTTTTGACGCTATAGAAACGCCTTTTGGAAAAACAGACAAAATTTTAGGTGGCGCAGGAACTTTTATTGGGCTTTCGGCTTCTCATTTTAACTTACAATCGGCTATTGTTTCAGTAGTTGGAGATGATTTTCCACAAGAATATTTAGATTTATTAACGGCAAGAAACATCGATATTTCAGGACTTGAAGTGGTTAAAGGCGGAAAGACTTTCTTTTGGAGTGGTCGTTACCACAACGACATGAACTCAAGAGACACGTTGGCTACCGAATTAAATGTGCTGGCTGATTTTAACCCGATTGTTCCTGAAAACTTTAAAAATGCAGATGTTGTGATGTTAGGTAACTTGCATCCAATTGTGCAAACCGGAGTTTTGAATCAAATGACACAAAAACCAAAACTGGTTGTTCTTGATACCATGAACTTCTGGATGGACTGTGCCTTACCTGAATTATTGGACGTAATCAAACGCGTTGACGTAATTACAATCAACGATGAAGAAGCGCGTCAGTTATCCGGGGAATATTCTTTGGTAAAAGCGGCGGCTAAAATCCATACTATGGGACCAAAATATGTGGTTATCAAAAAAGGGGAACACGGTGCGTTGATTTTCCATGACCATGAAATCTTCTTTGCTCCGGCATTGCCTTTGGCAGATGTATATGATCCAACAGGTGCAGGAGATACTTTCGCAGGTGGATTTGCAGGATTCATTACGCAGCAAGGCGATATTTCATTTGAAACAATGAAAACCGCAATCATACAAGGTTCTAATTTGGCATCGTTCTGCGTGGAGAAATTTGGAACCGAAAGAATGTTGGAACTGAAAAAAGAAGAAGTCAATAAACGTTTGAAACTATTCAAATCGTTAACACAATTTGAAATAGAATT
>JAYURX010000145.1:0-4612 GCA_043755965.1 Flavobacterium sp.
CCACTGATGGAATTGTTGTGTTGCACCATGTTCATTACTTCTGCAAAAAGAGGCGCACAACTCACCACTTTTATCTTTTTTGATTCTCTTTTTAGCGGAATCGAATCGGTTACGATCAATTCCAGTAATTTAGATTTCTCTAATTTCTCATACGCATCACCCGAAAGTATCGCATGAGTACAAATAGCTCTCACACTTAATGCTCCTTTTTCAATCATTAAATCGGCCGCTTTGGCCAATGTTCCTCCGGTATCAACCATGTCGTCAACCAGGATCACATTTCTTCCTTTCACTTCACCAATCAACTCCATGGTGTCAATCACGTTAGCCGCTTTTCTTTGTTTGTAACAAATTACCACATCCGACTCTAAAAACTTAGAATACGCATACGCTCTTTTTGAACCACCCATATCCGGAGATGCTATTGTTAAATTGTCTAACTGCAGACTCTTAACATAAGGCAAAAAGATTGTCGATGCAAACAAATGATCCACCGGCATTTCAAAAAACCCCTGAATCTGATCGGCGTGTAAATCCATCGTCATGATTCGGGTAGCTCCGGCAGTTTCCAATAGTTTTGCTATTAGTTTTGCGCCAATCGGAACCCTTGGTTTGTCTTTTCTGTCTTGTCTTGCGTAACCAAAATACGGAATTACGGGAGTTATGTGTCGGGCTGATGCTCTTTTTGCAGCATCAATCATTAACAAAAGTTCCATCAAATTGTCGGCACTTGGAAATGTAGAGCAAACAATAAAAACACGCAATCCTCTTATTGACTCTTCAAAAGAAGGCTGGAATTCACCATCACTAAATCTTGAGAACGTAACTTTACCCAGCTGCACGCCATAGTTTTCGGCTATTTGTTCAGCGAGATAGACGCTTTGCGAACACGCAAATATCTTTGCTTCTGGTTCTAAATGCGACATTATAATTTGTTGTTTTTATCCGTTGCGCTCCTTACGGAAATGCCTCGAATGTAGTTAGTTAGTTGTGCTTCGTTTTACCGAGGTGCAAATTTAGAAATTAAATCTAACTCTGAAAGGATATTTTAGAGTATTTTTTTAGAAAATGATGTTTTATTTTTTACATTTGCACCGTGTTTAAAAATAAGCAGTCTTTTTGATTCTTATTTTTCGCGATAAGCCAACTGTTGTTGGTTTTGTCTACTTAGCCCGGATGGCGGAATTGGTAGACGCGCTGGTCTCAAACACCTGTGGGCAACCGTGCGGGTTCAAGTCCCGCTCCGGGTACAAAAAAAAGGGAATTTCAATTGAAATTCCCTTTTTTATTTTATAATCTATTGATAATCGTTTTTTTTAAAATCCCTTTAAGCGGTTCGAGAGAATTATTTAGGAGAAATGTGAATTACCGAACCAAAAAGTCAATTATTAGAGACTTCTGTATATAATAATGTATCATATCGTTTTAGGTTAGACAACTCCAATCATATTTTATTAAGTTAAAAGGATAAATCTTTTTTTAGTTGTATTTTGCAAATGTTTTTTGTGTTTTTTTTGCTTAATTAGAAAACGGAATTTGAGCACAAAGACTTGATTATAAAACATATCGTGCTTAATTTAAAAAACGTAAAATGGAAAAAAAATGGTTTTTAAGGGCTTTAGGAACCCTAGATCAAAGTTTAAATCCAGTACCTCAAGAATTGAATGAAATTGATTGGAAAGAGAATCTCTCTCCAACTAATTCAAAAATAGCGAAGCACCTTTCGGCTTTCTCAAATTTACCTGGAGGTGGATTTTTGGTGTTTGGGATAGATAATAGAACAGCAAATTTAGTAGGGGTTACTAAAGAGCAGGCGGAACTTATTTGCCAAAAAATAAGCAGTATTTGCAGAGATTCTGTAAGTCCTGTTGTAATAATTGATCATACTATCCAAGAGTATAATAGCATTCCCTTACTTTTTGTTTACATTAAGGAAAGTGCTGTTAAACCTGTTTATTTAAATCCCGGTACAATTGAAGATGCATACATAAGAAGTTCAGGAACAACGAGAAAGGCATCCAGACAGGAAGTAGGTGGATTAATGTTGAATAGTAAGAATCCACAATTTGAAGAATTACATTCTTCTAAATTAAAAACTTCATCTGAAATATTTGATTTATTAGATTATAGGAGTATTTACAAATTACTGGAGAAACCAATCCCTCAAACATCAGAAGAAATTATCGATTGGATGAAAGATGAAAAAATGATAGACGAAATTGATGGTGCGGGTTCTTATATTACTAATTTCGGAGCATTAGCAGCTGCACATAATTTAAGTGACTTTGACGGTTTAATAAGAAAAAGTATAAGGTTAATTAAATACAGGGGAATAAATAAAACTGAAACAGAAAAAGAATATCCAGGATCAAAGGGGTATGCTATTGGTTTTGAAGGGTTGATTGCTTTCCTAAAGGCGTTATTACCAGGTAGTGAAGTTATTAAAAATGCATTGAGGACGGAAACAACTATTTATCCTGAAATTGCGCTTAGAGAATTGATTGCAAATGCACTAATTCACCAGGATTTTAGTGTACGAGGTTCAGGTCCGATGATAGAAATTTTTTCTGACAGAATTGAAATTTCCAATCCCGGGAAACTATTACCATCAAAAAGAATTGATAGACTAATTAGAACTACTCCCGAGTCAAGAAATGAAATCTTAGCAGCAGCTTTCAGGAGATATAATATATGTGAAGAAAGGGGTTCGGGTTTTGAGAAAGCTGTGGTAGCCATTGAATTATATGGTTTACCTCCTTTAAAGTTTGAGGAATTGCAAAATTCATTTAGAGTTACTATGTATTCTCCAAAGACGTTTGCCGAATTAACTCCAACTGAAAGAGTAGAAGCATGCTATCAGCATAGTATAATCAAACATTATTCAAGTGGAGGAATGACAAATGCTAGTTTAAGAGAAAGATTTAAAATGAATGAAAAGCAAAGACCGCAGGTTTCCTTAGTAATCAAGGAAGCTCTTGCTCAAGGAAAAATCAAGGCAAAAGACCCAAACAATGCTTCTACAAAATTTGCAGAATATATTCCAATTTGGGGATAGTTTTACTTAATTCTAATTAGATAAATATTGAAAATCCCTTTATTTTCAAGACTTCCCTGCTTAATTAGAAAACGGAAAGTGTAGAATAATAAATCAGTTTGAGTTTACTTAATTCTAATTGAACAAATATCAAAAATCCCTTTGTTTTCAAGATCTCCCTGCTTAATTAGAAAACGGAAAGGGTAGAGTTACGTCGAAACAGAATCAATCAATGTGGTTAGGTAGAGCTCTCACTCCAGGTATAAAAGCGTCTCTGAAAAGAGTAGCTTTTATTTTATGCTTATACAGATGGCTTTTAATTAGCTATTTATATTTGAACTAAGTGAATAAATTACCTAATTATCTCTATTTATTGTATTTAAAAATTTAATCTGACCCTCTATAGTACAGTTTTCAATGATATAACTTTCTTTAAATTTCATATTTAGTAATAAATTACCTTTTATAACTAAGTTTTTTAAAATATTAATTTCAGAGCCTCTTAGATTTAAGTTAGCACCAATATTTATATTTTCAACGGTTTTAATATTATCACATTTTTCAATTACCAAACTATCTTCTACATACCTGAGACTTCCAAGACTTTCAATGCTACTGTTTCTTAAATTACATAGTTTTTTTATTCTCTGAATGCTTCCTAAATTCCTCAACGTATTATTATCATATAAATATAGAGACCCTATAGTTTTTATGTTTTCAAAAGTCTTAATCTTTTGATTATTAAAATTGTCAAAATTCCCAAAAGAGATATAAGGATCATTACTTCTACATACATGATATAAATTATATGCAGATTGATATAAAATAGGGCTTCCATTGTCATTCACAAATGTAGTTAGTTTTTCATTTATCTTTAAATAATTCCCTATGTTTATGTTAAGATATAATTCAGTGTATCTTAAAAGTTGTTCTTTGATCCGGTCTAATAATTTTCCATTTCCTAGCCCTGATGTTTCATCATAAAACCAACCTGACCCGAATTTTTTGAATAGGCTTTTATAATTTTTACTTTCTTTATAAAAATCTAAGAAAAAGAAATATTCAACTTCAATAGGGATTTTTAGAAATCCTTTCTCTAATATTTTAAATTGATCAAATGTGTTGTTTTTAAATTCTATACCCATTTCCTGAAAGAGTCTATTTGAATTTAAAAAAAAGTCATTATCGAGTATTTCTCCTTTTATTATGAATCTCGTATTTACTACTTTGATTCCATGCTTATCGAAGTATTTAAAGGTTTCTATACTGAAGTCAATCAATTCATGGTTTGAGTAATCAGTATAATATCGTATTTTTTCGGTCTCTACACTTAATTTTGCCATTGAAACATTTTTTATATGTTAGGTAAGACCTGCTTTTTTACCAATTGATGGAAAGCAAAAACTTTCATTTTTGAAAGTTAGCCTGATTTGGTCGTAACTAATCAGCTTAGTAATAATGTCTACTGCTTTCCGAATTCAAGTACACCTGGCTCAATATTCTTTGGTATCGCTACGACTGTCTCCGTAGGCGCATACCCAAGTTTTGTTGCCCTGAGTGATGTCGACGGGGACGGTA
>JAYURX010000146.1:0-1998 GCA_043755965.1 Flavobacterium sp.
CATTATCCTGCAGACAAAAGAAAATCAGCTTTATTGCCGGTTTTGCACGAAGTTCAGGATGCTCATGACAATTGGTTAAGCATTGAACTACAGAACAAAGTTGCCGAGATTTTAGAAATACAACCGATTGAAGTATACGAAGTGGTAACTTTTTATACGATGTACAATCAAAGACCAATTGGAAAATACATGTTTGAATTTTGCCAAACTTCTGCCTGTTGTTTAAATGGCGTAGAAAATTTGATGGATTATACTTGTAATAAGTTGGGTGTAACAGTTGGTGAACCTACAGCTGACGGACTTTTTGAAGTTCGCGGCGTTGAATGTTTGGGTGCTTGTGGTTATGCACCAATGATGCAGTTGGGTGATTTCTTTCAGGAACATTTGACCGAAGCAAAAATTGATCAGTTAATAGCTGATTGCAAAGAAGGAAAAATCACTTTACACGATAAATAATATCATGGGAAGAAAAATATTATTAGACAAAATCAACGTTCCGGGAATCAGAACCTATGAAGTTTACCGCAAAGAAGGCGGTTATGCTTCGGTGGAAAAAGCCTTGAAAAAAATGACTCCGGATGAAGTAGTCGAAGAAGTAAAAACTTCGGGACTTCGTGGTCGTGGTGGTGCAGGATTTCCATGTGGAATGAAATGGAGTTTTATTGATAAGAAATCGGGGAAACCTCGTCATTTGGTTTGCAATGCTGACGAATCGGAACCGGGAACTTTTAAAGACAGGTATTTAATGGAATACATTCCTCATTTATTGATTGAAGGAATGATTACGTCAAGTTATGCGTTGGGTGCCAACCTTTCCTACATCTACATTCGTGGAGAATATATGTGGGTTTACAAAATTTTAGAAAATGCCATCGCCGAAGCAAAAGCTGCCGGTTGGTTAGGAAAAAACATATTAGGTTCAGGTTTCGATTTGGAATTATACGTTCAAATTGGCGCCGGAGCATACATCTGCGGAGAAGAAACGGCGCTGATAGAAAGCCTGGAAGGAAAACGCGGAAATCCTAGAATTAAACCACCATTCCCTGCAGTTATGGGACTTTGGCAAAATCCAACCGTAGTGAATAACGTTGAAACAATTGCGGCTGTGCCATGGATTGTAAACAATTCAGGTGCTGACTATGCCGGAATTGGGATCGGGCGTTCAACAGGAACAAAATTAATTTCGGCTTCAGGAAATATCAAAAATCAAGGCGTTTTCGAAATAGATTTGGGATTATCAGTGTACGAGTTCATGAATTCGGATGAATATTGTGGGGGAATGCAAACTGACAGACCATTGAAAGCATTAGTTCCCGGAGGAAGTTCAGTGCCTGTTTTACCTGCTCATTTAATCTATAAAACCGCTGCTGGCGAAGATCGTTTGATGACATACGAAAGTTTGGCTGATGGTGGATTTGCATCGGGTTCGATGTTAGGTTCGGGTGGATTTATCGTGTATGATGACAGAGCTTGTATTGTTCGTAACACCTGGAATTTTTCCAGATTTTACCACCATGAAAGTTGCGGTCAATGTACGCCATGCCGTGAAGGAACAGGCTGGATGGAAAAAGTATTATGGAGAATCGAAAACGGACTAGGTCGCGAAGAAGACATCGAACTATTATGGAGCATACAGGCAAAAATTGAAGGAAATACAATTTGTCCTTTAGGAGATGCCGCTGCATGGCCAGTTGCTGCTGCAATCCGTCATTTCAAGGATGAGTTTGAATACCATATTCGTTTCCCGGAAAAAGTAAAAAATAGACATCACTTTGTGGCTGAACCTTTTGAACAGGTAAAGCATTTAATCACAAAGCAAACAGTATAAAGGCTAGACATGAAAGTAACTATAGACGGTCAGGAAATTGAAGTAGCTCCAGGAACAACTATCCTGCAGGCGGCTCGTATGATTGGTGGAGAATCTGTTCCGCCAGCCATGTGTTATTATTCCAAACTAAAAGGAACGGGAGGAAAATGCCGTTGTTGTTTGGTTGATGT
>JAYURX010000147.1:0-11127 GCA_043755965.1 Flavobacterium sp.
TTTCCAACCGTTACTCACAGTGGGAAAAACATTGGTACTACAACTATAAAACTATTAGTGTCTGATATACACAGGCCGAGGAATTAAATTCATTTATTCCTGGTATCGTCAGCTTAATATATGGCGATACCGGGTTTCTATTATGATATGAGTAATATCAAAAATGGTTTTTTCTATTTCGCCAAGCCATTAATCTATATTAAGTAAAAGCCACCGCTACTCCGAGCATTAGGCGCCACTAGGCTAGTGAGAGCTTCAATATCATATCCGCAAACATAAGGAGGCAAAGCAAACTACAACCCTAAAAAAGTTGTAGTTTGTAGTTTAAGGAATATTTATATTTACAAAAAAAAGTAAATGAGCAGGAAATATAAATTTACTAAACACCAACATCATCGCTGTTGGTGCAATCTACAATCCAAGTAATCCAAAATTAACTTTTATCAATGCGGAAATAACAATAACGAATGAGCATGAAATATTGTTACTAACTGCAGTTCGATAATTAAAACTACTAAAAGAATAAATGCAAAAACTATTTTCATTAAAAATACGCGCGTAATTGTATATTTCCTGTGTGAATAGTTTGACTGGTTTCTGTTTTCCTGCCTTGATAGTTAATATTGATGTCTAAAAACAGTGTTAGGTTTTTTTGCACCAGCAATCGCCAGGTCATATTTTTTCCGGGTTGCAATCCTTCCAGCATTTGAAATGCCACAGCCGATTGCCCACCGCCCTCAAATTTATTTTGGTATAATGAAAACTCCCCATTTGCAGTGAACTTTTTTTCACTTGCGTAAGAGAATGAAGTCCCGAAACGATTTTGAACTAATTTTTCGGAGTTGCCGATTTGGTTTTCCTTTTTTTCAAATTCATAAAAAAGATCCCAGCTTGCATTCTTATTGAACAAGTAGGAGATTTTTGGATTGACTTTATAACTATCAACCTCGTAATTCTTGCTACTGTAATTTTCCGAAATCAAATCGGTTTGCGAAGCTTCTGTGCTTAAAGAAAAAAGCCATGTCTTTTTGAGCAGATGAATGTATTGCAACTGAAAAGTACTGTTTTTACTTTCTTGTGAACCTACCGAAAGCAAGGTTTTAATCCGGTTTTGTATATAAGTCCCGGTTATCGAATGCTTCTGTTTTCCCCGATTGAAAAACAAACTATTCCTCAAACTGGTGTTCAGTCCAAGCAGGTTGTTATCCGAATTTGAAAATGGATTCAAATCGAAATTATCGCCATTTCTTTGAATTTTTCTTTCGATTAAGAAAGAAGATTGATTATAAAAATGAGACAAAAACTTCCGTAAACCTGTGGAATTTTGCCATTGACTCATATTTAAAGTCAGGGCTTGCGAAAATTTATTCTGATGCGTTTTGACAAAAATCTGATTAGGCAAAAACACCCTGACATATTTAGCCTGATCCGGAAAAGCGGCCACTTCAAATTCTTCCAATTCCTGAATGCCATTGCTATTGTAGTCAATCCACGTATAAACGCCTTGCCCCGGTTCAACTTCAAGATATGTGAATTCCTGTTGAGCAATGGTTCCAGAAGTCGTTTCGTAAGCAGTTGTAACGAGCATCAATTGGTTAAAATATTTGTCATTATACAACAATCTTGAATTTAATGAAGGCTCATTTTTTCTTGCTTCATCTACGTACTTCAGATTTCTGTAATTGACAAACACCGACAAATCGCTTTTCTTGGTTTGCAATAATTTTGATTTCAAATAATAGGATTGCGAGGTATTCACTTTTTGCAGGAACCCGTTTTGCAAACTGTCGTTTTGGCGTTGCAAATAACCCAATTCCACAAAAACCTTGGTGCTGTCACCACGACCAACAAAAGCGCCATATTCGGTAAAACGCTGACTCAAAGATGATAATTGCTGTGTCGCAACAATTTTTTCCTTGTTGTTTTCCAATCGCAAACTACTTCCAATCCAATTCTTTTTAAAGTTATAGCGAACCTGTGATTGGTTTCGGAGAAAGGTTGAATTGGAATAGGTTCCGTCACTTTTTAAGAAACTGCTGTTTTGAAGAATGTTCCAGTTGTTGAGTTTGAAGAACCCATTGAGGATGTGACGATTTCCGGAAAAACTTTTGGAGAAATCCAACTTTTCAAACTGATAGGTTAGCTTTCCTTTTTCGGGCAGAATGAAATCCAAACCGTTAATCAATAAACTCTGATTTCCTTCAAAATTGGTCAGATTCCAATCGCGGTTGAACTCAATATTAAACAAACGCTCAATAGTTTTGAAATTTTCCTGCACATATTGATAATTCCCAAAAGCATCAATCTTCCATTTTTTGGTGAACAATCGTTGCCTGAAATTTAGTTTCCCGGCAACACCTTTATTATTGTTATCATCAAGCGACGAAAACAAATTCAAATCGTTATTGCTAAGACCGACTTCAAAATCAACCGCCGTTTTTTCACCCGGATTGTATTTCCCTAAAACCGTTGCAATTTGGATTTTTGTTGGCGCCACCAACCGTGTTATTGGCTCATAATTTCCTTGAGGAATGCCCGCAATCGGTTCTACATATTGGTAAATTTTTCCAATTGCTGATGAATTTGTCAAAACATAATTTCCGAGATTATTGCCAACCAAAGTAAATCTCACATTGTATAGTTCATCAGTTGAATTATTCGAATATTCGAAAGCATCACCGCCGGTAACTATGATTTTTTTGTACAAAATTTTATTCTCCGAGTACGAATCCAAATACGCTGAAGGCGCGTTCATCAGATTGATATTGTCCCCGGCATTACTCAAAATTGCCACTTGTTCTGTGGTCAGATTCTGTTGTAGTGGTTGGTTTTTTACATCATTTTCGGAATATAAATACCCGCCCAAACTCCAGTTTTTTGCTTCATGATTAACGCCGCCATAAGTCACAAAACGGGTATAATTTCTATCCGAATATTGATATTCTATGACAATCCTCATTTCGGAAGTTATAGGAAACAGTGACGTAAACGTAATTTCTCCGGCATTATAATCAATACTATAATCGTTGTTTTCGCCACGCTTTTTTAAAATTCCGTTGACATAAACCCGTTCCGAACCTGAAATTACTAAAACATACAGTTGGCCATTGTTACCGCGAAGTTTATATGGGCCTTGATTTCCTTCCTGTCCGGTGAAGGAACTTTTGGCATATTGTCCACGAACCAATGCTGCCGAAGCAAAAATATCGGTCTTATTTTCTTCGCCACCAAAATTGAAATGCGTGGAAAGCCCTTGTACTTTTTTGTTGAAATTCAGGAATCTGGATTGCCGATTTTCAAGGAATAAATCGCCGGCCCGAATGTTCCATCTATCGGTAAACAATTCAATAAAAATCTGGTCAAACTCATCCAGTTTCTGGGAATAACCATTATCCTGCAGCGGAATGTTGGAATCCTGAATCGAAGCGCGAAGTGAAACCTTATCTGAAATTTTTCCAGTGATCTGCAAATCCAGATTGGAAGTTACCGAAGCATTTTGATTGTTCCCAATCGTAACACCACGCGTAATGCTTCCCGAAGTATTCAAGCCGTCAAAGGGTACAAACTTTTTAACCGAACGATTGACTTTATACAAACCTCCGTCATTGGCAACAACTCTATCCTGGTCATAAATGCTGTAAGTTTTGGTTAACTGCTCGGGGTATTTGAAATAACGAACCGTAAGGCTGTCTTGTGAAGTAAAGTTGTTTTTAAAAACCAGTTTTCCTGTTTTGAAATCAATTTTGTAAAAACTGGTGTCGATTTCCCTTCCTTCCGAATTTTGTAATTTGAAGAAACTCGGGCTGATGCTTACTTTTTCAATGTCGATAGTATCGTTTGAAACGGCAACTTTTTTAGTGTTGTATAAGGTCTTGATTTCCTGAGCCGAAAGCTTGGAAAAGCTAGTGAAGACCAACAATAAAAAAAGTTTTTTCAGCATTACCTATTATAAACGTAAAAAAGCTGGTTTCAGGTATAAATGAATCACGAATTATAGACTTTTCAATCTGATTTCATGTATTCTTTGTCTAACTTCTTCTATAGAAAACAACCTCGTTTTACCTGAATATAACATTTCTAATCTTCTATTTAATTCTTTCTTAATCTTCTTATTATATTTCATATGACATTTTTTACTCCTTCGTCACAATCTGCATCGTCTCTCTTGAAATCTGTTTCAGCAACACTGTTTTGCCTTTTTCAACCATTTCTGCAGCTTCTTTGTTGAAATGCCTGATAGTAAATAGCGACACATCTTCGTTATAGGAAACTTTGAATTTTTTGGATAAAATGTTTTTTGTCGAATTGAAATTCCCAAATTTATCTTCGATGCATACCGAAAAACTGATTGCGGAATTCTGAATCAGGCTCACTTTGATTTTGTATTGGTGAAATAAAGCAAAAATCTCGCTTATGTTTTCTTCCATGATAAAAGAGAAATCGATAGACGATAACGAAATCAATAACTGGTCTTTTTTAACTATAAAACAAGGTGTTTTCGGCTCTAAATCCTGTCCTTTAGAAACACTTGTTCCGGGCAAAAGCGGATTGATAAACGATTTTACAAATAGTGGAATTTCCTTTTTTTGTAGTGGCTGCAATGTTTTTGGGTGAATTACCGAAGCTCCGTAGAATGCCAACTCAATCGCTTCACGATAGGAAATTTGGTTTAACAGGACTGCATTTTCAAAATAGCGCGGATCGGCATTCAAAACGCCGGGGACATCTTTCCAAATCGTGACGCTTTCGGCATTTAGGCAATAAGCAAAAATGGCTGCGGTGTAATCGGAACCTTCACGCCCAAGCGTTGTAGTAAAATTATTCTCGTCAGAACCCAAAAATCCCTGAGTTATGTTGAGCGCTTTCTTCTTAATTCCCTTTGAAATGAAATGCTGTGTTTTTTCCCAATTCACTTCCGCATCGCGATGCGTAGCATCGGTTTTGATAAAATTCCTAACGTCAATCCAGTTATTTTTTAAACCGGCATAAGTGAAATAATGGCTTACGATGGTAGTCGAAACAATTTCCCCATAGCTTACAATCTGGTCATAAACAAAATTATAATTCGGCGATTTATTGCTTCGTAAAAAGTATTCCAAGTCGGCAAAATGGCTGTTCACAGCATAAAAAACTTCGTGTTCCTGTTCTTCGTCATCAAATAAATCCAACAAAATCTGGTTATGGTATTTTCTAACATCCTGCAAAGAAGCCTGTAGCTCGTTAGATTTATCAAAATAATTCCTGATTACAATTTCCAATGCATTCGTGGTTTTTCCCATGGCGGAAATTACCAAAAGCGTGTCTTCGTGACCCACTTTTTCCAATACGCTAAACACATTTTTTATTCCATTGGCATCTTTTACAGAAGCGCCACCAAACTTAAAAATTCTCATCCTTCCAATTTTTTAAAATTCCAATACTATAAATTCCAAATTCCAACCATATTAATTATTGGGATTTGGGATTTGATTATTTGTTATTTGGCTTTCTGATTTAAAAAATCAGAAATGCCTCTTTCGTCCATCTGTGCCACGCGCCAATCTTCTAAAATTCTTGCTCCTGACTTTTGATAGAACTCAATCGCGGGTAAATTCCAATCCAAAACTGCCCATTCTATTCGTCGGACTTTGTCGATTTTTCCCTGTTCAATTATTTTGGTATATAATTCAAAACCCACACCGCTACCGCGCATGTCTTCTTTTACAATCAAATCTTCAAGATGGATTGTTTTGCCCTTCCAGGTTGAGTAACGATAATAATAAAGGGCAATCCCAACAATAACGCCGTTAACCTCTGCCACGAAAGTATAAAACAATGGGTCTTTACCAAAGCCGTCATTCTCCAAATCGGCTACGGTTACCTCAACAGCATGGGGTTCTTTTTCGAAAGCAGCTAATTCCTGAATTAAATCAAGAACCGCTTTCATGTCCTTTTTTTCTCCTTTGCGAATGTTCATTTGAGTCAAATTTTTTTACTTCGTAACAGTTCGACCTAAAGGTCTCGAGTTACAAAAATACAATTATTAATTTCTTCTCGAAATAGATTTTTTCTTCTCCAAATTTATCGATATTTGCACAAACAACTACAACGATTTCGCAATGGAAGAACGCAATAGGACCTTAGGTGAATTTATCATCGAAAAACAAAAGGACCATAACTATTCAACAGGAGAATTATCCAAAATTATCAACTCCATCCGGCTTGCGGCCAAAGTCGTAAACTACAAGGTTAATAAAGCGGGTTTAGTTGATATAACAGGTGCAGCAGGAGAACAAAACATTCAGGGCGAAGATCAGCAAAAATTAGATGTGTATGCCAATGAGGCTTTTATTCAAACCTTGATTAACCGTGAAATTGTATGCGGAATAGCATCTGAGGAAAATGATGATTTCATCACGGTGCAAGGCTTAGATGAAGGACATAACAATAAATATGTGGTTTTGATGGATCCTTTGGATGGTTCATCTAATATTGATGTGAATGTTTCCGTGGGAACGATTTTTTCGGTATATAAAAGAATTACTCCAGTAGGGACTCCGGTTACCCTGGAAGATTTTTTACAGCCGGGAACGGAACAAGTAGCTGCCGGTTATGTAATTTATGGCACCTCAACTATGTTAGTTTACACCACTGGTCATGGCGTTAATGGTTTTACGTTGAATCCTGCCATTGGAACTTTTTATCTATCGCATCCAAATATGCAATTTTCAAAAGATGGAAATATTTACTCCATCAACGAAGGAAACTATGTGCACTTTCCGCAAGGCGTAAAAGATTATTTAAAATATTGTCAGCTGGAAGAAGGAGACCGACCTTATACATCGCGCTATATTGGAAGTTTGGTTGCCGATATTCACAGAAATATGATTAAGGGCGGAATTTATATTTACCCTACAAGTTCAAAAGCACCAAAAGGAAAATTACGTTTATTATATGAATGCAATCCAATGGCATTTATAGCAGAACAGGCTGGCGGAAAAGCTACGGATGGTTATGGAAGGATTATGGAAATCCAGCCAACTGAACTGCATCAGCGTGTTCCCTTCTTCTGCGGAAGCTTAAACATGGTGGAAAAAGCTGAGTCCTTTATGGCAAAGTACAAATAGAGGAAAGAAGAAAGAGAAAAGAACAAAGAAAAAGGCAGGAAATAGTTACTTCCTGCCTTTTTATATTGTGTTTTCTTGCATCGCAGCGGTCTTGTTTCTATTTATTCATATGGGTCATTTCGTAAATAAATGAATCTAAATCTACATTCAGCATTAATAAAGACATTGCTTTATCGACAATAAAAGAAACGTTCCCTGGTGTAAACCCAAGTGCCAAAGCAAACTTAGTCAGGATTTCTTTTTGTTTTGGCCCAAGGATATGATCTGCATAAACCATTCTTGACAAATCATACAAACGCTCTAAACGTTGGATGTGCAAATAAGGTGCATTGATTGGGTATTTCAAAGGATTTTCCAAAATTTCTTCATATTCTGCTGCTGAAATTTCTAAACGAACCGCCAGTTTATCAAGGAAATCTTTTTCTTCTTTGCTTAAAGCGCCATCGGCAATTGCAACACGCACAATTGCTGAAAAATGACCTTTATTTCTACTTTTAAATTCGCTATCAAATAAATCTGAAAATGACATAATCTTATGGGTTTTAAGATGCAAATATAATTCAATTTAACCTTTTTTTGGAAATGCAAATCAAAAATGTTTTTCATCGATTTTAGGGTGTGTTTTTTATGGTAAAACAAAATAAAGTGTAAGTTTACCATGCCAAACAACCTCAATGCTATGTCAGATTTCTGGATTTACTTCACTATTGGACTAAAACATTTGTGGAATATCCATGCCTACATTGATGTTTTATTTCTTTTAACCCTCACCGTGCCTTACGAATATAAAGCATGGAAAAGAATCCTGATTCTTGTTTCATTATTTACAGCCGGACACACAGTGGCACTAATGCTTTCCGTTTTTAATGTGATAACGATTAAGGTCTCTATCGTCGCCTTTATAATTCCGATAATTATTCTCATTGTTGCCTTATACAATATAATTACATCTGGAAAATCAAGCAAAAAAGACAGGATTACCTTTATTGCTATTGTTACTTCATTATTTGGAATAATTCACGGATTAGGATTCTCTAATTATTTCAACACTATTGCTTCGGGCAAACCAACCGATAAATTACTTCCTCTTTTTGAAACAGCATTGGGTTTTGTCATATCACAAATTATTGTGGTTATATTTTCCTTGTTGCTGGCTTATGTGGTTCAAACCTTGCTCAAACTCTCTAAACGCGACTGGATTTTAATCGTTTCTGCCTTTGTGGCCGGCGTTGTAATTCCGATGATTATCCAAAGTGAAATTTGGGTTAAATAATTGCTTAGAAACTGATTTAGCTGGCAGCAAACAATATTTCAGCCAATGCATTTTTATTACATAATTGAAAATAAATTTTGAAAAGCAAATAGAAAAGAAGAAATCCCCAAAATAGTATAAAATGTCTTTTTTTCTAACATAAAAATAATTCCAGCTATCACAAGAATAATAACAAAAATAATGGCTGCAGGTTCTGGATTACTTTCGAATAATGGCTTAAATAAATCTGGAAATCTTTCTATATATTTTATTTTTAATGACTTAAAATCCTGTTGAGCCAATGTTTCATTTTGATGCCAAAAAATATACCAGTCTATAATGTTTACTAATCCTAAAATGTATAGGAATAATGCAATGTAAATGCGTTTTTTCATAACACTAAATAATTTAGTTAGAACCAATAGTTTGTTGATTTTAATAAAGATAAGTTTAATTTTAAATAATTAAGATTATTTGTATATTTTAAATACCCACTTATTTTTTTGATTAAAAATTGCGTTAAATAATTATAGCCAAAGCGAAAGGTTTGGTTATATTTGCTGTCCAAACCAGGAATCTTATTGGCAGATTCTGAAACAAGTTCAGAATAAATGAAAGAAAAAAAACAGCTCAAATACGATATTGCTTACTTAAGGATTGCTGCTGAATGGAGCAAACTTTCCTATTGCAAACGCAAACAGGTTGGTGCCATAATTGTGCGGGACAGAATGATTATTTCCGATGGCTACAACGGAACTCCGTCCGGTTTTGAAAACAACTGCGAAGATGAAGAAGGGCTAACAAAATGGTATGTACTTCATGCCGAAGCGAATGCTATTTCAAAAGTGGCGCGCTCTACACAAACTTGCGAAAATGCCACTTTATACATTACCCTTTCACCCTGCAAAGAATGCAGCAAATTAATTCATCAATCAGGAATAACGCGGGTCGTGTTTCAAAATGGGTATCACGATAGAACCGGTTTAGACTTTTTAGAAAAAGCAGGCGTTATTGTCAATCAGATTGAAGATTTGGAATAAAATGAAATCAAAGGGAAAATACCTGCCAATGTTATTATTTGCATGCGTCGCCATGGGAATTGTCATTGGTGGCATGATTAATTTTCCAAAGCGAACCCTGTCAAAACAAAATGCCCGAAAAGTCAAAATTGAACGCCTGATTGATTTTATAAACGAAGAATATGTTGATGACGTCAATTCTGATTCCATTGTTGACATGACGGTAAACAGCATTTTGGCAAACCTGGATCCGCATTCAGTTTATCTCCCCGCAAGCGAACAATCTTCGGAAGCCGAAATTATGAAAGGTGATTTTGTGGGCATTGGTGTTAATTTTTACATGTTTAATGATACCGTTAGTGTAGTTAAACCTATAGAAAATGGACCAGCTCAAAAAGCTGGAATCCTTTCCGGTGACAGAATTTTATACGCCGGTGAAACCAAACTTTTTGGACGAAAATTACCGACGGACAGTTTATTCAACAAACTAAAAGGCGAAGAAGGTTCAAAAGTTTTGCTGACTGTTTTCAGAAAAAGCACAAACAAACAGCTAAAACTTACTGTTGTGCGCGAAGTCGTTCCTATAAAAAGTGTCGACACCTATCTGATGCTCGATAAAACTTCGGGCTACATCAAAATAAATCGTTTTGCAGAGAATACGTATGTCGAATTCAGAGCTGGATTAGAGCATTTGAAAAAGCAGGGAATGACTACTTTAATCATTGACGTTCGCAATAATGGTGGTGGCTATCTCGAAAGAGCTGTGGCAATTGCTGATGAATTCCTAAAAGATAAAGAGTTGGTGGTTTTTACCAAAAACAGAAAAGGTAAAGTAGATAAAACCTATGCTACTGAAGAAGGCATTTTTGAAAAGGGAAAAGTATTTGTTTTAATTGACGAAAACTCGGCTTCGGCAAGCGAAATTCTGGCTGGTGCGATTCAGGATAATGATAGAGGAACTATAGTAGGCCGGCGTTCTTTTGGCAAAGGATTGGTGCAGCGCGAAATGAATTTTGATGATGGTTCTGCTGTTCGGTTAACGATTTCCAGGTATTTCACCCCAAGTGGGCGTTCTATTCAAAAACCCTATACAAAGGGCCAAGGCGAAAAATACAGTCACGATTTTGAAACCCGTTTTGAAAGTGGTGAACTCTATGAAAAAGACAAAATAAAAGTAGCGGATTCCCTGAAATTCAAAACCAAAAAAGGGCGAACTGTTTATGGCGGTGGCGGAATTGTTCCTGATGTTTTTGTGTCCCTTGAAGTTAAAAAAGGAGAAGAAAATTTGGTCTATATCTTAAATTCCGGTATTGTGGGACATTTTGTTTTTGAACAATTAGACAAAAACCGAACTTCATTCAAAGGACTGAAATTCGAACAATTTTTAATGCAAATGCAAAATGATAACAGCAATGTTCCAAAATTGGAAAGCTATCTGAAAGGCCTTGGGTTAGAAATGAAGTTAGAAGGCAAT
Source organism: Flavobacterium sp. (assembly GCA_043755965.1). Classification (GTDB taxonomy): domain Bacteria; phylum Bacteroidota; class Bacteroidia; order Flavobacteriales; family Flavobacteriaceae; genus Flavobacterium. The sequence goes on from JAYURX010000147.1 coordinate 10,852, forward strand.
AAAACGTTGGTCAAAAAATACATCACTGCCGAATTTGCCCGACAGTTATTTGGTGAAAAACAGTATTACAATATCATATTAAAAGATGATACAATGCTGAAAGCGATATTGACACGAGCGTAGCGAACTGACGCAGTAAATAAACTATTTTTTTATCGAATCGTGGCTTTGTGAAGAAACCCCATTATTCCATAAAGTCAATATATCGGTAGCAACAGCTGCACCGCTTCCGGCTGCTATGGCTAACTGACTGCGCCAACCGGCAAGCGTTCCCAC
>JAYURX010000148.1:0-1994 GCA_043755965.1 Flavobacterium sp.
TTTCATATAGTACTTTTCGCGGGCGTATTTTTCTATCTGGTCCGGATTCTTCAACTGTTTGATGTTTTCATCATCCTTTCTTATTTCGTCCTTATAGTAATTTTTATTGTCTTCGAGTTCGTCGAGCTGCTTGTTCAGGATGCGGTGTTCCATATAGGAAGTATTGTCAAGGAACAGCATCCAAACGGTAAAAAAAGCCAACACAATAACGTATCTGTTCCCGAGGATTTTCAGGATAGGATAGGCATCGGTCAGGTTTTTAAAGAAACTCATATTAGGTAATTCTTTGATTGATAACAGCTCTTACGACATCAATAGCCACTGTATTATATTTATCATTTGGAATAATGATGTCGGCAAATCCTTTTGTAGGCTAAATAAACTGCTGGTGCATTGGTTTCAAAGTCGTTTGGTACCGATTCAATACTTCTTCCATATCACGGCCACGCTCAGCAATATCTCTTTTTAATCGGCGTATCAATCTTTCATCTGAATCGGCATGCACAAATATTTTAACATCAAACATTGCTCTTAGTTCCGCGTTTGCTAAAATCAAAATGCCTTCAACAATCATTACTTTTCGGGGATGGGTGATAATGCTATCGTCTGTACGATTGTGTGTTACGAAAGAATATACTGGCTGCTCGATGATTTCTCCCTTTTTTAATGCAGTAAGATGTTGGACTAACAATTCGAAATCGATGGCACGGGGATGATCGAAATTGATTAGCGCTCTTTCCTCAAAACTCAGGTTATTGTTATCCCTGTAATATGAGTCCTGGGAGATTACGCCAACTTCGGTCTCGGGCAATTCATTAATGATCTGTTGGACAACAGTTGTTTTTCCACTTCCGGTACCGCCAGCAATTCCAATAATTAGCATAAAATGTTGAGTTGTTTTTGTTTCAACAAAAATAGAAATTATATCGGATGTGCCTTTTGTTTTTTAGGAAAAAGAGAAAAGAAAATAGATAATAGAAAATAGAGAAAAGAAGCGAGAAGCGAGAAAAGAGGTTATAATTGCAGGATTGGATATCCTAAGTAGGGCTCTATCACAAGTAAATCCTTTTGAATGTTCCATTCAAAGTTATGAATTTATGCAGGATTAGATATCCTGACTTTGGGCTCTATTACAAGTAAATCCTTTGAATGTTCCATTCAAATATATTTTTCATTTTAAAATTTCTCAAGCAAGCTTGACTATTTTAAAATGAAAAATCCTTTTTGTTTTTTAAACAAAAAGGATTTACTCGTCGGGGTGGCAGGATTCGAACCTGCGGCCTCCTGCTCCCAAAGCAGGCGCGATAACCGGGCTACGCTACACCCCGAAGCGAGTGCAAATATAAGACTTAAAATTAGTTCTCAAAATGTTTTTCAACAATAATCTAATCTTATTCACAAATTGCATTTAGCAATTGGTTTACGGATTTATTTCCCATTGAAAAGTTTACATTTGCAACCAAATAAATTCAAATTATGTCAGATACAATCGAAAAAATAAAATGCATAATTATAGGTTCAGGGCCTGCGGGTTACACTGCAGCCATTTATGCAGCCAGAGCTAATATGCACCCGGTTTTATATCAGGGAACGCAACCTGGCGGACAATTAACAACCACGAATGAAGTAGAAAACTGGCCCGGGAATCCTGAAGGGATTACCGGGCCGGAAATGATGATTAATATCCAGGAACAAGCGAAACGTTTTGGAACGGATGTTCGCGATGGCTGGGCAACCAAAGTTGATTTTTCGGGAAATATTCACAAAGTCTGGATTAACGATACCAAAGAAATCCATGCCGAAACCGTGATTATTTCTACTGGTGCCTCGGCTAAATATTTGGGATTGCCTTCTGAGCAACATTATCTGCAAATGGGTGGCGGTGTTTCTGCATGTGCGGTTTGTGATGGTTTCTTTTATAGAAATCAGGAAGTAGTGATTGTTGGTGCCGGAGATTCTGCTTGTGAAGAGGCGCATTACTTATCAAAACTTTG
>JAYURX010000149.1:0-1993 GCA_043755965.1 Flavobacterium sp.
ACACAAAGGCAGTTTTGAAGGTTGGATAAGAAGAATCATGATTAACGAATGTATTTCTTTTATCCGGGTTCAGAGAAAGGTAAAGTTCATTGAAGACGAAAATTATTATGAAGAACGTCACAACAATATTGAAAGCCAGTTTTCGGTAGAAGATATTCAGTTTTTGATTGACAATTTACCCGATGGTTACAGAATGGTTTTTAATCTTTATTGTGTCGAAGGTTTTAAACATCAGGAAATTTCGGTAATGCTCGGAATAAATGAAGGCACATCAAAATCGCAGTTGTCCCATGCGCGAAAAATGCTTCAGGACAACATTAGCAAACTAAAAAATTACGATAATGGAACCGAATAAATTAGAAAATCAAATAGCAGAAAAGTTGAATTCGAGAGAAATTCAGCCTTCAGCTCAGGCTTGGGACAGATTAGATGCTATGCTTTCCGTTTCCGAAGAAAAAAAAACAAGACGGCCTTTTGGCTTTTTGTTTATTGCTGCAAGCATCACGGTTTTGCTAACAGTTGGTTTGTTTTTCTTCACACAAAATGGTTCTCAAATTCAACCTAAAAATGATGTGGTTACTACAGAAATTAAGGATACAGTTCAAAAATCAGTTAACGAAATACCAACTCCAATTGTAGAACAAAAACAAGTTGTCGTTTCAACAGAAACTCAAAGTCCAAATTCACAAACAACAAATAATAATCAACGAGTTTCAATCAATAATCAAAAATCAGTAATCAAAAATCAGGAATCAATCAATCAAAATCCACTTATCAATCGTGACAAAGAAATTGAATATTTAATCAACTCATCAGATATTGCTCTAAAAGATTTACCCAAAATAAGAACGGGAAGTCAAGTTATAAGTGGAGGTAATAAAGAAGTTAAATCAGATGAAGCTTTATTGGTGGATCTTGATAATTTGGCAAAACAATCAACGAACAAACAATCGAATGTAAAAGTAGATGCAAGAAGCCTTCTTTCTCAGGTAGACGGTGAATTAGAATTGACTTTCAGAGAAAAAGTAATCAACAAGGTAGCCAGAAATTACAAAGAAGTTAAAGTGGCTTTGGCCAACAGAAATAACGAATAATCAATAACAACAATCATTAATCAAATTTTAAATCAAACATCATGAAAAATTTTACCCTTTATTTAGCTGTAGCGGCATGCTTGGTCGCAAGCAAACTATCAGCACAAGAATCATTCGAAGCTAAAGCACGCGTTATAGCTGATAAAATCGAAACCATCACCAAAGAGGAGAAAGCCGCTTTGAAAACAGAATTGGAAGCAGTAAACATAGAATTAGAAGCCGGAACCATCACCAAACTGCAATCCGATGCCAAAAAAATGCTATTGGCGGAAACTCGTTCACAGAACATTGAAACCCGCATAGCTCAAGTGCAAGAAGAGTTGAAAGAATTAGTTAAACAAAAAGTTGATGGCAAAATCAAGGACAATTATAGCCGAGGGGCTTTTTCAATCAGCTATAGAAGCCCAAGAGGTAAGAATAAAGAGAAAAACCAAAAATACTGGGACTCTATCTCAAACAATTATTCTGAACGAAGAACAACTTCACAATTTGTATTTGCAGCAGGTGTAAATAATTTGGTTACTGATAAAGCCGTTGCGCATTCCGACTACAGATATTGGGGTTCACACTTTTATGAATGGGGAGTTACAGCCAATACCCGACTTTTCAAAAATGACAATTTATTGCATTTAAAGTATGGTTTTTCAGTTATGTATAATAATCTTCGCCCAACTGACAACCGATTATTTGTAGTAAATGGTGGCCAAACCAATCTTGAAACCAGTACGATAAATCTTCGCGAATCCCGTTTCAGAAGTGTTTATGTAACGGCACCTATACATTTAGAATTTGATTTTACAAAAGCAAAGAAGAACGCGGAAGGGAAAACATTATTCAGAACTCATGAAGGCGTTCGGTTCGGAATTGGCGGTTATGCCGGATTTAAAGTAAAATCAAAA
>JAYURX010000150.1:0-1991 GCA_043755965.1 Flavobacterium sp.
TTTTTATAAATTTGAAATAGAATATTAGAAGAAATTGTTTTAATAAACAGTTGAAGAAAATATTCAAAAAGGGGAGGAACTTTAGCAGTGAAAGCGTGCCCCTTATACATAAATCTGATGTGCTTTGCAATAACCGTAGGAAGAAATTTCATCCTTTTGCAGTTGGTAGAAAACCAATAAATTAAAATAACTGGAACAGTATACTGAACTGTTGAAAGCAAAAGTGGGTTAACAGTAAAAAAGTCAGATTGCGTAGAAAATCCGTTAGAGAGTTCTCTTTAACGGATTTTTTGTTTTTGTTTTTCAAAAACAAAAAAAACACAATTTTCTATTTAACGGATCTTTTGTGTGTTATATTTTGTAATTTTTAAATTACAATTCGGGAAATTTCTATATCTTTAGAATCTCTAATAGGCTGATTATGAAAAACAACTACAGTTCTTTTTTGCTCTTGTTTTTTGGTTTGGGCGTTACGGCGCAAATCGTAAATATTCCCGATGCGAATTTTAAGAACGCGCTCGTCAATACGAATTGTGCTAATATTGGTTCAGGCTCAGGATTAACCGACGCGGATAGCAATGACGATGGCGAGATTCAGGAAAGCGAAGCATTAGTAGTTAGCAGTCTCGGGCTATATAATCAGAATATATCTGATTTAACGGGGATTGAAAGTTTTTCTAATCTGGAGGGGCTGAATTGCTCGAATAATTCGTTAACCAGTTTGAATTTAAATAACTTCCTGAGCCTGAAATACCTGTCATGCAGTAATAATAATATGACAGCTTTATCTCTTTCCAATTGTTTTAATCTGTCTCGTTTTGACTGTGATAATAATTTAATGACTTCTATTGATTTAAGTTCAACCCGGGTTTACAAAATGTACATACGAAACAATCCAAATTTGACTTATATCAACATAAAAAACGGATTTATCACAGATGGATACTATTCATTTAGGTTTGCGATACCACCACCGCCACCAAGTGACATTTCTGGAAACAATAATTTATCGAATATCTGTTGTGATGATAATGAGGCAGATTATATAGTTAATTATGGTAGCTTTGGCTCTCCTATCGATCCGGGAATTAATGTTAACAGCTATTGTTCTTCGATGCCAGGTGGTAGCTTTAACACTATAACAGGAACCGTTAAATTAGATTGTAGTGGAGCAAATGTTCCGCTGAATCATCAAAAAATTTCATTTACATCGGGTACACAATCGGCATATACTTTTACAAATTACGGAAATTATACTTTTTATACCGGTCCAAATGCAATAACTGTAGCGCCTAACTTATACAATCCTACTTATTTTACTTTTGAGCCTTCTAATTATGTGTTCAATTTTACCGGCAACGGTGTTACCGAAACCGCGAATTTTTGTTTTACTTCAAATGGCAGCCATCCTGATCTTGAAGTGGCAATAATACCACATCTTAGAGCGCGTCCCGGCTTCATTTCTTTATACCAGATTGTTTATAAAAATAAAGGCAATTTACTGCAATCAGGAACAGTTACATTTAATTATAATGATGACATTTTAATTTTGGGTGCTACTAATCCTGCCGTCAGTTCGCAGGCTAATAATTCCTTAACGTGGAATTTTTTGAATCTTGCACCTGGAGAAACCCGATATATTACTGTTTACTTAACTGTCCATTCGCCAACGCAGACTCCGCCTGTTAATATTGGTGATGTTTTAGAGTATCAGGTTATAGTTTCCTCTCCATTGGATGATGAAACACCAACCGATAATCAAATGACCTTTAACCAAACTGTAGTAGGTTCGTTTGATCCAAATGATAAGGAAGTGCTTGAAGGCACAGTAATCGATATCGACCAAATTGATGGTTACCTGCATTATATAATTCGTTTTCAAAATACAGGAACAGCCGCTGCGGAGAATGTAGTGGTGAGAGACATTTTAAGTGATAATCTTGATTGGAATACTTTGCAAATGATATCAAGCAGCCATCCTTACAGAAGTA
>JAYURX010000151.1:0-1983 GCA_043755965.1 Flavobacterium sp.
TATGCGAAAATCAATTTTTAACTTTTTACTTTTGCTGCCACTATTCATACTAAATGCTTGTGGGCAACCTAACAACAAACAAAACACAACTTCAAAACACATTGCTATGGAAAATGTAATCTCAAAACCAGAGAATCCCTATTATTCTAATACCGACACAACAAAACTTAATGTATCTGACGCCGAATGGAAAAAAGTATTATCTCCGGATTTATATGCTGTTGCCAGAGAAGCTGATACCGAAAGAGCATTCACCGGAACCATGTGGAATTCTGAAACCAAGGGAACTTATTATTGTGCGGCTTGCGGACTGAAACTTTTCAGATCAAACCAAAAGTTTACAAGCAGCTGTGGCTGGCCAAGTTTTTTTGAACAGGAAAACAAAAGCAGCATCATCTTTAAAGATGACAATGCGTATGGAATGAAAAGAATAGAAGCGTTGTGCGGCAGATGTGATAGCCATTTAGGGCATTTATTTGATGATGGTCCGGAGCCAACAGGAAAACGGTATTGCATGAATGCTATTTCATTGGATTTTGTTCCTGATGCAACAGAAACCAAAGGAAATTTAGAGACTATTGTGCTTGGTGGCGGATGCTATTGGTGTGTGGAAGCCGTCTATGAAAATTTACAGGGTGTTGATAAAGTAGTTTCCGGTTTTGCCGGAGGAACCGTTGCCAATCCGAGTTATGAAGAAGTTTGCACCGGAAGTACCGGAGCCGCAGAAGTCGTTCAGATTACTTACGACAAAACCAAAACGAATCTGGATGAAATCTTTCAGGTGTTTTTTACGGTTCATGACCCAACAACTTTGAACCGTCAAGGCGGTGATGTGGGAACACAATATCGTTCGGTGATTTTTTATAAAAATGAAGAACAAAAAAAATCAGCTGAAAGTATTATTGCAGAATTAAATAATGCTAAAGTTTATGGCAGTAAAATCGTAACCACTTTAGAACCGTTTAAAGCCTTTTACAAAGCAAAAGATTATCATCAGAATTATTATGAGAATAACAAAGACCAACCTTATTGTCAGATGGTAATTCAACCGAAGATTGAAAAGTTCGAGAAAGTGTTTAAAGACAGACTGAAAAATAAATAATAATAAAAAACTCCTTGTTTACGCAAGGAGTTTTTTTATTGTAAATAGAATTTATCTTTTATCCATTGGTTTAAAATCCCTCAAAGGATGACCTGTATATATTTGTCGTGGTCTTCCGATTGGTTCTTTGTTGATACGCATTTCTTTCCATTGTGCAATCCAGCCCGGTAATCTTCCAATAGCAAACATTACGGTAAACATATCCGTTGGAATACCTAAAGCCCTGTATATAATTCCAGAGTAAAAATCAACATTTGGATATAATTTTCTGGAAATAAAATATTCATCAACCAAAGCTGATTCCTCCAATTTTTTTGCAATATTTAAAATTGGATCATCAACACCAAGTGTTCTTAAAACCTCGTCCGCTGCCTTCTTAATAATCCTGGCTCTTGGGTCAAAGTTTTTATAAACGCGGTGTCCAAACCCCATCAAACGGAATGGATCGTCTTTATCTTTGGCTTTCGCCATATATTTATCAGCATCGCCACCATCTTTTTGAATATCTTCCAACATCTCTAAAACAGCCTGATTGGCTCCGCCGTGTAATGGTCCCCAAAGTGCCGAAACTCCGGCAGAAATGGATGCAAATAGTCCCGCATGAGATGAACCAACAATTCTTACTGTTGATGTAGAACAATTCTGTTCGTGGTCTGCATGAAGTATAAATAATTTATCTAAAGCGTCAACTACTATTGGATTTGCAATGTAAGGTCCGGTAGGTAATTTAAACATCAACTGCATGAAATTATCCACATAACCAATTGTGTTATCGTAGTAATTCAAAGGATAACCCATTATTTTTCTATACGTCCAGGTTGCAATCACCAAGAATTTGCCCATGGTTTTGCAAACCGCTTCATACATTTCTTTCTCGTTTT
>JAYURX010000152.1:0-1983 GCA_043755965.1 Flavobacterium sp.
CACCAAATGGAACGTTGGAGTTTTAACCTGCAGATTTATTTCCTGAACAGTCGTTTTCGTCAGGTATTGCAAATTCGGGAAAGTGGTAAAAACATAATTCAGGACAGAACCATCTATGAAGATGCGCACATCTTTGCTCCCAATTTGCACGCTATGGGTTTAATGACCAATCGGGATTTTCAAAATTATTCCGATCTTTTTGAATTAATGGAAGGATTGGTTGGCGCACCGGATTTATTGATTTATTTGCGAAGTTCCATTCCAAATTTGGTTGCCCAAATCCACAAACGCGGTCGTGATTATGAAAATACTATTTCGATTGACTATCTGAGTCGTCTGAACGAACGCTATGAAGCCTGGATTCACACGTATGATAAAGGCAAGTTACTCATCATTGATGTTGACAATATTGATTTTGTCAATAATCCAGAGGATTTAGGTTTTGTAATTAATAAAATCAATGCCGAGATAAACGGACTTTTTTAAAGTCTTTTACAAATAAAAAAAAGGCTCGTCTTGTTATTAAAACGAGACGAGCCTTTTTTATATCCAAACTAGTGAAACTTATTATTTCAATGCTTCCACTTTAGCTTTTACTTCAGCTACTGTACCTTCAAAAGTTTCAGATGTTGAAGTTCCGTTAACAGTAGTTGTAACGGTTGCTTTAGCTTGACCATTTGTATTGGTAATTACAACTTTTACGTTTTTCTCTACAGAAGATTTCATTACACCTTCATCTTTTTTTGTACAACAATCCATGTTTTTATCTGTAATGAATTTTCCATTAGCATCATAGTGAGCAAGACATGCTGCTTTTTCTTCAGCGTTGCATCCTAACGAATCGCACATTGTTGCACATTCTTCTTTAGTCATGTCTTTGCACTTACTCATATCACATTTGCCCATCATTTCACCTTCGCATGATTCATATCCTTTTTTAAAATCTTTTACAAATTTATCTTTTCCATCTTCAGCACCGTGACCAGCACCTAAAATTGGAGCAATTACCAATCCAATCAAACAAGTTAATTTAATCAAGATGTTCATTGACGGTCCTGAAGTATCCTTAAATGGATCTCCCACAGTATCTCCCGTTACTGCAGCCTTGTGAGCATCAGAACCTTTATATGTCATTTCACCGTTGATTAAAACTCCCGCTTCGAAGGATTTCTTAGCATTATCCCATGCACCACCAGCGTTGTTTTGGAACACAGCCCAAAGAACACCAGATACTGTAACTCCGGCCATATAACCACCTAACATTTCGGCGATTAATTGGTTGTTATCTGAGTAAACTAATTTGCCTAATAATACAATAGCAATTGGGAAACCAATAGTCATAATACCAGGCAACATCATTTCGCGTAAAGCGGCTTTTGTAGAAATATCAACACATTTTGCATATTCCGGTTTTCCTGTCCCTTCCATGATTCCCGGAATTTCCTTGAACTGACGACGTACTTCATAAACCATGTCCATGGCAGCCTTTCCAACAGAGTTCATTGCCAATGCAGAGAATACAACCGGTATCATTCCACCAACAAATAACATAGCCAATACTGGCGCTTTAAAGATGTTGATTCCATCAATTCCGGTGAACGTTACATAAGCAGCAAATAATGCCAACGATGTTAACGCCGCAGAAGCGATTGCAAAACCTTTTCCTGTTGCAGCAGTGGTATTACCAACAGAATCCAAAATGTCTGTACGTGTACGAACTTCTTTTGGTAATTCGCTCATTTCAGCAATTCCACCCGCATTATCAGAAATTGGGCCGAATGCGTCGATTGCCAACTGCATAGCTGTAGTCGCCATCATTGCAGAAGCAGCAAGTGCTACACCATAAAATCCTGCTAAAGCATAAGTAGACCATATCGCGGCAGCAAATAATAATACTGTTGGGAAAGTAGAAATCATTCCGGTAGCCAAACCGGCAATTACGTTGGTTCCTGCTCCAGTTGATGATTTTTGTACGATGGCCAA
>JAYURX010000153.1:0-4532 GCA_043755965.1 Flavobacterium sp.
GGGAGAAATTACAGCGGCTATGTCTTTGTCCTGCCTGAATTGAAAAGGTAAAAATCCGGATTTTAGGTTTTTGAATGAAATGATTCCAACTTCCATTTCCTGACCTTTCGCCATTTCCTCAAACATATAGGCATACGCCAAAACCTGAATAATTTTTTCGTTTTTGATATCTTCTGTTAATCCTTTCCAGTCTTTTAGGGTTACGTTTCGCTGTTCTACTTTTCCGGTCTTGTAATCAACGATTCTGATTTTTCCGTTTTCACCTTTCTTGCTTCGGTATTCAATTCTATCCACATTTCCTTTTATTAGCACTGGAAAAGGCAATCGGGCATCGGTTAATTCTCTTTCATAAGTAGTTTCCAAAGCAATGATTTGAATTTCGTCACCGTTTTCAATAGCTTCTGATTCTATTTTGAGAAAGTTAAGCACATTCCGCTTGGCGACTTCAAATGCCAATAGGTTTCTTCCTTTTTTGATTTCGCCTTCTTTATATTCCTTTTTGAATTGGTTCAGAACTTCGGAATCAATTTTTGACATACAGCTACTGATATCATCCAAAGTTAAAAGCCTTCCGATAAATGGTTTATATAATTCTTCCAAAGCGCCGTGTATAATTGTCCCCAACGTATTTGCCGCAATGTTCTCCTCAACCTCATCGATTTCCGAAATTCGCAAAACCCGTTGAAAATAAAACTGAATCGGATTTCGGATATAAGTCGTCAAAGAAGAAGGTGAAAATCCATTGGTGGCGATTTCGCGCAGACGGTTCATAACGCTTTCTGTCTTTGGAACAACAACCGCTTGATGTGCTATGTTTGGCACGTCCGGATTATAATATTGAAATGTCAGGTTGTGATTGGGTTGTTTTTCAATTTCCAATTGCGTGATGAAACGGCTTTTTTCTCCAGCATCAAAACCCTGACTATCGGAATTATAAATTAAATAAATATTTTTGGCGCGTTGCAGCAAATGATAGAAATGATAGGTATAAATAGCATCTTTCTCTTTGTAGGTTGGCAAACCATATTGCAATTTTACATCATATGGAATAAAAGAATTGGAAGTTTTCCCTGCCGGAAATTTGCCTTCATTTACCGAGGTTATAATTACGGTTTCAAAATCTAATACACGACTTTCTAAAACGCCCATAACCTGTAAACCGCTTAAAGGTTCGCCTTCAAAAGAAACTTCGGCAACATCTATGACTTGTTTGTAAATAGCCTGTAATGTTTTGAGATCGTTTATGGAATGATGTTCCGAAAAATAAGAAATCATTTTGTTGATGACTTTAAAAATCGAGTACACAAAAGCATTTGTTATCTTTTCTTCTTCGTTTTCATAACTCAAATTGCTTTTGATTTTCAGCAGAATCTGAGCAACATTTTCCAAAACAGTTATTGATCCTGTGTCCCATTTTTGGAACAATAACGAAAACAATTCATTGTCTTTGGCATAAAGCTCTTCGAGTTTTTTATGGGTAATAAACGAATAGTTGTTTTTATTGATTATAGAAACCAATTCATTGGCGTTTACATAAGGTTCAATAAGCGGATGCGTCAGAATATCCAGAACATCTTTATAATACATCACATATCCTGATGGATTTCTGGTTATGGCGTTGGTGTGTAATTTGAATAGTTTGGCGATCAATAATTGCGCAGGATTGTTTTTGCTCGAAAATCCCATAGTAATATTCAATGCATCAACATTAGCAGGCAAAGAATACAACACGGGCAGCAACAAACTTTCTTCTCCCAGTACTAATGCAACATTCTGAAGACTTCCTTCCAGAGCTTCTTTTTCGATGATACTGCCGGCTATTTTAGCTTGTCCAATGGATTTTGAAGTAGCAATGATGTGAATGTTCTTTTCGGCTTTAAAATCGTTCGAAATCCATTCATATGGGTGTGTTTTGTAATAAATCCATTCCGACTTAAACTTTCGTTGAAAGAATCCGGCGTCATGAAACGAATCGTGAAGCAATGTTTCGTCAATGTCCCAATAGATTTTGGCAACATCGAGTGCTAAAAGATGCTGAATAATCCTTTCTTCGGCGTGATTGAGCGCGTTGAAACCCGCAAAAACAAATTGTTTCCCGTTGCTATTTTCAGAGAAATGGTTCAGATTTTCAACGGCTTCACGGTAAATCAAACCCTGATAGCCTATTCCCTTATTTAATAAATGCTGATACAATGAATGATAATATTCCGGCAGTTTTTTCCAAAAAAGCAAATGCTTCTCTATCAAATCTGTTCTTTTATCTACATCAACAGACCAATGCTCAATTTCCTTAATGTCTTCAAGGTATTTTAAAACTTTGTCTGCATCTAATAAATAGCGGTTTATTTCGTTAAAATCCTGGAGTAAGGTTTTTGCCCAATTGGCAAAGTTTTCAAAGGTATCCGGATTGTCTTTTGTTAATGAAAGGTACACTTCATAAAATTCGAACAATAGCTCCACGCTGTCAACCGAACGAATACCCGCAATATCCTGAATAAACTCCTCGATACTTATTATTTCTGGCGCAAAGACATTATTGAAAACTAACTTTTTTAATTCTTCAAGAAAAAAGACTTTAGCTCTTTTGTTGGGTAAAACGATCGTCACTTCCGATAAGTTATCAGAATAATGTTTTAAAATTTCCTGAGCAAGTTGGTGAAGAAAAGTGGTTTTTGACATTCTATAAAAATAAAAAAACGCCCCGATAAATCGAGGCGTTTCTTAAAATTATTTAGAGAAAATTATTTTATTAATTTTACTTCTGTTCTTCTGTTGTTAGCTTTACCAGCTTTAGTTTTGTTAGTGTCAATTGGTTTCAACTCTCCATAACCTATAGATGATAATCTTCCCGAAGCAATACCTTGGTCAATTATGTAGTTTTTAACAGCAGCAGCTCTTTCATGAGACAAGTTATGGTTGTAAGCTTCTGTACCATCACTATCTGTGTGACCTTCTATAGAGAAGTTAGAGTTTGGATACTCTTTCAAGATAGCTGTAATAGCTTGTAATACTGGATAAGTTTGTTGTTTAAATGAAGATTTACCACTATCAAATAAGATAGTTTTTGCATAATCATTTAATCTTTTAATAGCTTCTTCAGTAACCTCTGGACAACCATTGTTAGCAACTGTACCAGCTACATCCGGACATTTATCATCTTTATCTAAGACACTATCTCCATCTCTATCTGGCCAAGGGCAACCACCGTTTTCTTTTGGACCTTTAACATCTGGACATTTGTCTTCTTTATCAGTAATACCGTCACCGTCAGCATCTGGACATCCGTTCAAAGATTTTAAACCAGCAACGTCTGGACAAGCATCATCTTTGTCAGCAATTCCGTCACCGTCAGTATCAGGGCAACCATTAAATTCAGCTGGACCGGCAACATCTGGACAAGCATCACTTGCATCTGTAATTCCATCACCATCTGTATCAGGACATCCGTTGAATTGATTTAAACCTGCAACTTCAGGACAAGCATCGTCTTTATCGTAGATTCCGTCACCGTCGGTATCTTTACCTCCAAATTTGAAAGTAATACCTCCAAAATGCTGCACATGAGATGGCATATCTTCACGCAGATCTTCGAAAGATTGTTTGTATGTTGCGCGATATGATAAACCTACCATTTCAGTAAACCAGTAAGTTAAACCTAAACCTCCGTTTAATGTACCAGCATTCATATCATCACCAATCCAGGTGTAACCTCCACCAATATGTATAGAAGGATCGATTTTTTTAGATTTTATTAGGCTCATCATGCTGTAGTTTATTACTGCATCTGCTGCATAATAATTTAAATCTCCAGGATTAACTACTGTGTATGGTCCTTCACCAACTCTAGGGATTACATATCTATTAATCTTGTTGATAGATCCTGTAACTCCAAAAGAGAAATTACTTCCTACGTATTTAGATACGTTTAAATAAGACACAGAAGGGAGAATATTCCAGTTGTCTTTAGCATTAAAGAACTGAGATAATTGGTCTTCTAGTTTAGACGCAGCACTTACTCTAGTATCTACTGCATTAACCCCAAACGAAATCGCCCAAGGATTGTTACTGTCCTGAGCTTGTGAGCTGAATCCAGCTAACATTACCAAAGCAACGAATAATTTGTTAAGATGTTTCATACTTAAATTTGATTAGATTATAATAATTATAATAAACAAAAGTAATACGTATAATTCGAATATCAAAATCAAAATGTTAAAATGTGTGAATTATATAAAGAATCGATACTAATTATGAAAGTTATGCTGTTTTTTTTCAACGTTTTAGCATTTCGCTAACTTCAGTGAAAGCTGCTATTGCCTTGTCTAGATGCTCTTTAGTGTGGGCAGCTGATAATTGGACGCGAATCCTTGCTTTGTCTCTTGGCACTACGGGGAAAAAGAAACCAATAACATAAATCCCCTTCTTTAAAAGTTCATCTGCCATAATTTGAGATAATTTGGCATCGTATAACATCACCGGAACAATTGCCGAATCTCCATCGATGAAATCAATTCTTGCCTTGCGCAAACCTT
>JAYURX010000154.1:0-4521 GCA_043755965.1 Flavobacterium sp.
ACTATCGCTAGATAATTTAAAGGACGTCATCAAAATACAATAACTTTGCTCTGCGCCACGACCAACACGACCGCGTAATTGGTGCAATTGTGACAAGCCAAAACGTTCCGCACTTTCAATGATCATCACACTCGCATTCGGAATATTGACACCAACTTCAATCACCGTTGTAGCTACCATAATATTGGTTTTACCTTCGGAAAAGCGTTTCATTTCGGCATCTTTATCTGCCGGTTTCATTTTGCCATGAACGATGGAAATACTGTATTGCGGCAACGGAAAATCCCTTGAGATGCTTTCGTAACCATCCATCAAATCCTTGTAATCCATAGTTTCACTTTCCTGAATCAGTGGATAAACGATATAGATTTGCCTTCCTTTTGCAATTTCATCCTTGATAAATTTCCAAACTTTTAATCGGTTGCTGTCATAGCGATGCACGGTTTGAATTGGTTTTCGTCCCGGTGGCAATTCGTCAATCACCGAAATATCGAGATCGCCATATAAACTCATTGCTAAAGTCCGCGGAATAGGCGTGGCGGTCATGACCAAAACATGTGGTGGAATAGCCCCTCCAACCTCCCCAGAGGGGAGGCTTCCTTTTTGCCATAGTTTGGAACGTTGCTCCACACCAAAACGATGCTGCTCGTCAATGATAGCTAAACCCAAGTTGTTGAATTTCACTTTGTCTTCGAGCAAAGCGTGGGTGCCAATAATGATGTGCAGACTTCCATTTTCTAATTCTTCATGGATGATTTTTCTATCTGCAGTTTTGGTTGAGCCAGTCAGTATTTTTATATTGATATTTAAGTGTTTAGCCAATTCAGTTAAACCATGATAATGCTGGTTAGCCAGAATTTCTGTCGGTGCCATCAAACAACTTTGGAATCCATTGTCCAAAGCAATCAACATCGCCATAAGCGCCACAATTGTTTTTCCTGAACCAACATCGCCTTGTAAAAGTCGGTTCATTTGTGCATTGGTACCCATATCGTTTCTGATTTCCTTGAGTACTTTTTTTTGTGCATTGGTCAGTTCGAATGGCAAATTATTCTGGAAGAAATTATTAAAATTTTCGCCCACAACGGTAAAAGGATGTCCTTTGATTTTATGTTTGCGAACCAGATTTTTGGTAATCAATTGCAGTTGGATAAAAAACAATTCTTCAAACTTCAATCGGAATTGTGCTTTGGACAACAGTTCCTGGCTTTTTGGGAAATGAATGTTGAATAACGCAGCGTTCTTTGGAATCAATTTTAATTCGTCCAAAAGATAACCAGGCAAGGTTTCTGCAAACTTGGCTTGTGTTTCCAGGAATAATTGCTGCATCATTTTATTGACAACCCGGTTTGAAATGCCCCGATTGGTCAAAGCTTCCGTTGATGGATAAACCGGTTGCATAGCAGAACGCAGACTTTGCTCGTGTTCGGTTTGTAATTCCATTTCGGGATGCGCCATGTTATAGGTATTTCCAAATGATGTTACTTTCCCGAAAATTACATACGGAACATTCAGCTTTAAACTGTCGCGAATCCATTTATGGCCTTGAAACCAGGTAAGTTCCATTTGACCTGTCTCATCTACAAAAGTAGCAACCAGACGCTTTTTGGCTTTGCCAAATTCAACCGTTTTGATATTGATTATTTTGCCAATGATTTGGACTTCGCTGTCGTTTTTTTGTAACTCGTTAATTTTATAATAACGTGTTCTGTCAATGTATCGATTCGGAAAAAAATTGACTAAATCCTCATAGCGATGAATGCCCAATTCCTTACGCAGCAACTCACCGCGTTGGGGCCCAACGCCTTTAAGGTATTCGATAGGAGTTTGCAGAAGATTGTTAGACATCTTAGACTGTTAGACATTTTAGATTGTTAGAAAAAGAATAAAGAAGTTTAGCTTTTCTCTATTTTCTATGTTCTATTTTCTTTATTCTTTACTAAAGCGAAGATAGTTTTTTAATTTGAAAATTTGAAAAGCCGTGAATTCGAAAATGCTTATATTCGTATCAGATATTGTATTTCAATGCGACATTTATATTTTCTTCTTTTTACCGTTTTCACTTTTGCACAACAAACCCAAAAAGTAGATTTTAAAACTGCTTTTGGAAATATTTCGATTAACCCAATTGAGAAGAAAGTTTCGGGTTCAGTTCGTTATGTTTTCGAAGTCAAACAAGCCATCGACACCATCAAAATTGATGCACAAAAAATGGTTATAACCAAGGTTAAAATCAACAATAAAGTTGTAAAATATACCAATACCGGAAAAACAATAAACCTCTTTGAAGGCTTTAATACAGGAAAAAATACAGTTTCCTTTAGCTACGAAGCCACTCCAAAACAAACGATGTATTTTAATGGGAATTTCAGCAGCGAAATCATAAGTAATCAACAAGTTTGGACACAAGGCCAGGGAAAATATACCAGCCATTGGTTTCCAAGTTTTGACGATGAGAATGAAAAAGTGATCTTTAATCTGAACATTAGTTTTGATAAAAAATATCAGGTGTTATCCAATGGTGTTCTGTTGGATGAGTTGCCAGATAAAAATGAAATGATTTGGCAATATCAAATGAAAAGCCCAATGAGTTCCTATTTGCTGGCGATTGCCATTGGCGATTTCAGGCATCAGGTCATCGCTTCCAAATCGGGAATTCCGCTGCAGTTGTTTATTCAGACTAAAGACACAATCAAATTTGAAGCAACGTATCGCTATTCAAAACAAATCTTCGATTACCTGGAAGAAGAAATAGGAGTGAAGTACCCCTGGAAAATCTACAAGCAAATTCCGGTGGAGGATTTCCTGTATGCCGGAATGGAAAATACATCGGCTACTATTTTTGCACAAGATTTTGTCGTGGACGAAATTGGCTTTAACGATAGAAATTATGTCAATGTCAATGCGCATGAATTAGCTCATCAATGGTTTGGCGATTTGGTTACCGCAAAATCAGGAAAACATCATTGGTTGCAGGAAGGTTTTGCTACCTACTATGCGCTGTTGGCGGAGCGAAAGGTTTTTGGGGATGAGTATTTTTACCATCAATTATACAGAACCTCACTGCAATTGCGAAATGCTGCAAAAACAGATCAGGTTCCTTTGATGGATGAGAAGGCAAGTTCATTAACGTTTTATCAAAAAGGCGCCTGGGCATTGCATTTAATGCGGGAAACTATTGGGCCAAAATTGTTCCAGAAAGCAGTAATTAACTATTTAAAAAAATATCAATATCGAAATGCGGAAACAGATGATTTCCTGGCGGAAGTTAGAAAAGTATCTGATTTCGACACAGAAACATTTAAGAAAGTATGGCTGGAAGATTACCATTTTCGTAGTGATGAAGCCAATTCATTGTTGCGGAAAAATGATTTTATAGTGAAACTTTTTGAAACACAAAAAATGCGTATCAGACCGTTTTCAGAAAGCAGGGAAATGTTTAAGGAATTGCTGCAATCCAATGTTTTTTATCCAGTAAAAACTGAAATTTTATATCAAATAAAAGACTTTCCGTTTGAAGATAAAAAAGAAT
This sequence comes from Flavobacterium sp., assembly GCA_043755965.1. Classification (GTDB taxonomy): domain Bacteria; phylum Bacteroidota; class Bacteroidia; order Flavobacteriales; family Flavobacteriaceae; genus Flavobacterium. Next base: position 3,533 of record JAYURX010000154.1, read on the forward strand.
TATTGCGCTTAGCGTTAAAGACCAAGGATGTCAAAGTGCGTCAATCAGTGGCCGAGTTTACCGATGAGATTCCGTTAGAGTTTAAAGCAGAATATGAAACATTGTTGGATGATGCTTCCTATGATACGAGAGAAATTGCCTTTATGAATCTGTGGAAAAATTTTCCTGAAAGCCGAACTGTTTATTTGGCGAAAGCCCAAAATTGGATTGGCGGGAACGATAAAAGCCTGCGCTCCTTATTTTTGACTTTCTCTATAGGAAATCAAAGCCCCGAAAAAGAGAAGTATTACAATGAACTGGTTGATTATACCTCAGCAAAGTATGAAAGTTCCGTTCGCCAGAATGCGATTATTAATGCGTTAGCCATAAAAGAAAATGACGCAACGGTTTTAAAAAATCTGGTAAACGCGACAACACATTATAAATGGCAGTTCACAAAATTTGCACGGGATAAAATCAGGGAGTTATTGACCGGAGGTTCGAAACCTCAATTTCAATTGCTGTATGAAACACTTACTGAAAAGGAAAAAGCACAATTGGACAAACTTTTAGAGGAAAAGAAATGAGAGCATTGGTAATTTCCGGTGGCGGAAGTAAAGGCGCTTTTGGAGGTGGTGTGGCACAGTATTTACTTCAGGAAAAATGCTGTAAATATGATATTCTTATCGGAAGCTCAACAGGAAGTTTGTTGATTCCGCATTTGGCTTTAGGCGAAGTTGAAAAGATTCATCGCATTTATACCAATGTTGACATGAGTAAAATTTTCGATATAAATCCGTTTGTAGTTAAGAAGCGAGGTGATGTCGATGTCGTAACTATAAACCATTTTAATGTGCTGCTGCAATTTTTAAAACGTAAAAGAACTTTTGGCGAAAGTTATAAATTGCGAAAATATATCAGAAGGAGTTTTACCTTAAAGGAGTTTACCCAATTAAAAACGTCTAAGTGTGATATAGTGGTTACGGTTACCAATTTGTCTAAAAACGAAG
>JAYURX010000155.1:0-1959 GCA_043755965.1 Flavobacterium sp.
CGAATTAGATTGTGATAGTTTGTGGTCTTGAAATACCCAAATGATTTTATATGTTCAAATAAAATATTATTCTTTTGATCTTCAAAATCTTTATAATCCTTATCATACTCATCTCCAAAACCAAATATCAAAGTATTGTCTACATTATTAAGTTCGCCATGGATATAATTAAGTTCACAGGGGATTTGATTATGAATATTCATGTTATCAACCGTAACTTCAACAATACTAGTGTAATTAAAGTTTAGGACGTGAATATTATTGGGGAAAATATCGTTCTCTAAGTTTTTTAATAAAACTTCTTTTTTAAAAATTAAATCTCCAAAAATTTTGGAATATTTATTTGGATTTATTGAGTTGGGGTTTTCTTTAACAACTTTCCAAAGATATTTTTCAAGTTTCTCTTTAAGGAAGTTAAATTCTGAATTAAGCTTAGAAACTTTTTCGAAATCAAATCTGTCTGAAGACTTACATCTCTTAAGTTCTTGAAAGTATTGGTTCTCAACATCTACCCAATTTAATTCTTTGAGGTTTCTTGTAAGATTTCTAAAAAAAAGGCTGTGATGAGTTAATTGAACATATTGTTTTTGAGTTTCAAAAAAATTCAAAATACTTTTTAGAGAAATTAGGCTCGAAAGATCAGTAATTTGTATGCTCCCTCTATATTTCATAGATAACAAAGAATCACTAAATCCCTTTTCTTTGTCAAAAACCTTAATTGCCTCAATAAAATAATCCTCAATAAAATCCCCATACCTAGTTGGCAACCCATGCGCCAAGTCAAATCCGTTTCCAATAATAACAAGTCTGTTCATCCTAAAATCCTTTCCTCAAATATAGGAATTTTACGTTTAGTTTGTCATTTAGAACGTAGAGAGAAATCCCATTATGTGATTCCTCACATTCGTTCGGAATGACAATTAAGACATCATTGATAGAAATGTCAACAACACTTCGTGCATTACTTCGTCTGTCGCTTTGCTCAAGTCGTGACTAAATCTTATTTTTGTATCTATGAAAACCGTCATCTATAAAAACACGAAAATCTCTTATACAGACCAAGGTAAAGGAACCGCTCTCGTTTTACTGCACGGTTTTCTCGAGAACAAGGCCATGTGGCGTGCATTCATCCCCGAATTAAGCAAGAAACAGAGGATTATAACCATCGATTTATTAGGCCATGGTGAAACGGAATGTTTGGGCTATATTCATTCTATGGAAGATCAGGCCGATATGGTTCATGCCGTTCTGCACGAACTTAAAATCAGAAAAGTAGTGCTGATTGGCCATTCTCTGGGTGGTTATATAGGGTTGGCTTTCGCCGAATTGTATCCTGATTATATGAAAGGCCTGTTTCTTTTAAACTCGACTGCTCGTGCTGACAGCGACGAACGAAAAATCAATCGAGATAGAGCCATTAAAGCGGTGAAACAAAACTACACCAACTTTGTACGGATGTCTATTGCTAATTTATTTAGTGAAGACAATCGGGAGCTATTGGTTACCGAAATCGAGAAAACAAAAAAAGAAGCGCTGAAAACACCTTTACAAGGAATCGTTGCTTCTTTGGAAGGCATGAAAATCAGGAAAGACCGGGAAGTGCTGCTGCATTTTGCGCCTTATCCTATTCAGCTGGTTTTAGGTAAAAAAGATGGCGTCTTGCCCTACGATGAAAGCATTGATCAAATTGAAGGAACTAAAGTGGAACTCACCACTTTTCCAGACGGACACATGTCACATATTGAAAACGAAAAGGAATTGAAGAAAGTCTTGGTGGATTTTTTAAAGAAGATTTAAAAATACAAGAAAATTAACCACAAAGAACACTAGGGAGACACAAAGGGCACAAAGCATTGTGTTGATAAAATCTTAGTGCAATTCGTGTAAATCTTCGTGCGCTTCGTGGTTAAACTTTCTCTTCAAAAGGAATATCCGCATTCAAAATTTCCTGCAATAAAA
>JAYURX010000156.1:0-1954 GCA_043755965.1 Flavobacterium sp.
TCTAAAGCCCTATAAAAATGTTATCGTCTTGAACAGGATACGTTGGGCGCAGGAAATTAGGGATACTTCTGAATTAAAACTCCCCGCTGTTTCCAAAACCAAACCTAAAGAGGTTGATATGGCCAACAAATTGGTTGACCAACTTACCGAAAAGTTTGATATAAGTAGCTATAAAGATGAATACACAGAAAAACTGTTGAATATCATCAAGGACAAAGCCAAAGGTAAAAAACAGGCTGCTCCAAAACTTAAAGTAGTTCACAAACAGAGTGATGACCTAATGAGTATGCTGAAAGCCAGCCTTGAGACCAAAAAGAAGAAAACATCTTAACTGCTTTTTCTTGCCTCCAGTTTTTTCAGGATGGTTTTAATATCTGCGCCTTTACCCAAAACAGGTTTCCATAAATCTCCTTTTTCCTTGAAACGCTCAATTACATTTTCTATAGTAAATTGTGACGGGGATAAAGTATCGTTCACCTCGCTCCATTCCAAAGGTGTGGAAACCGTAGCTCCCTGTTTTGGACGAACCGAATAAGGAGCGGCTAAGGTTTGACCTTTTCTGTTTTGTAAAAAGTCGATGTAAATCTTATGGTTTCTTTTTTTGATACTTCGCTCCAGACTTGTAATGTCGGGTAGGCGTATATGAATTTCATTAGCAAGCAACTCAGCAAATATTTTAACGGTGTCATAATCATATTTTGCCCCCAACGGAATATAAACATGCAATCCCGTGGCTCCGGAAGTTTTGCAGTAACAATCCGTATCCAATTCATCCATAACCTCTTTAACGGTCAATGCTGTTTTAACTACTTTCGGAAAGTCATCTTTTTCAGGATCAATATCGATGACAATCCAATCGGGATTGTCTATTTTTTCTAGTGTGGAATTCCACGGATTGATATCTATACATCCCAGATTAGCCATGTATAACAAAGTTTGTCTATCGTTGCAGATAATATAATCAATGGTTGCATTATTGGATTCCGAATAAACCACTTCGGTTCTTAGCCACGACGGTATTTTATCAACATCGACATCTTTGTGATAAAAACTTGGCCCATTAATTCCATTTGGGAAGCGGTTCATTGATTGCGGTCGGTCTTTAAGATAAGGCAGCATTATTTCAGCAACTTCATTGTAATAGTTCACAATGTCTCCTTTGGTAATGCCATCGTCAGGGAAATACACTTTATTCTGATTGGTCAGATGAAGCGTTGTTTTCCCAACTTTTAAATCATAATCATTTTCAGTTTCTACTTTTTTTTCTTTGACAGTTTTCATGATTTCTCTTTTTACTGACCGAACTTCATTTACTTTTTTATCAATCCGCAGCCCTAAATAAACAGGATGGCGGAGGTGTTTGTCTTGTGTCCATTCGGTGAATTTGACCTGGCATACAAACTTTGGTTTCAGCCACTGTATTTTATCCCTTAGTGGTAACTTTTCGGAAATAGGGGATGTGTCAATAAAATAGGGTTTAAACTTCCCGTAGAGTTCCTTTAAGGCTTCTTCCCCAAATCCGGTTCCGCATTTGCCAATAAATTTCAATACGTTTCCGTCGTACTGTCCCAATAATAAAGCCCCGAAATGATTTCGTGAATTCTTAGGTTCGGTAATTCCTATGATGATAGCTTCTTCCTGTTGCGATATCTTTATTTTAAGCCATTCGTCGCTTCTTTTGCCAACTGCGTATAGGCTATCTGCTTTTTTCGCAATTATGCCTTCTGTATTATTTTTAACAGCTTCTTCAAAAAATTCTATTCCTTTTCCGTTAGTATGTGGGGAGGAAAATACATTGGTGAGCTTTTGCTTTTTAAGAAGTAATTGTAGAATTTCCTTTCGGTCGGTTAAAGGTAAATTGGTAGTGTCATTGCCATCGAGATTGAGGATGTCGAAAACATAATATTTTAAGCTGCCGTTCCCGGTCTTGATATAATTCTGAAGCATCTGAAAA
>JAYURX010000157.1:0-4506 GCA_043755965.1 Flavobacterium sp.
CAACTTCCTTTCCTTTAACTTTTCCTGTGTTTTTTAATGTGAACTTTACGCTAATATTTCCATCTTTTTTCAATATATTAGAGGATAAATGTAAATTAGAATACTTAAATTTTGCATAACTCAAACCGTACCCGAATGGATATAACGGGGTGTTTTTTTCATCGGTGTAATGAGACCAAAAAACACTCTCTGGCTCATTCATTGTTGGCCTTCCTGTATTTTTGTAATTATAATAAATTGGAACTTGACCTACACTTCTTGGGAAAGTCATTGGCAATTTACCACTCGGATTATAATCTCCGTAAAGAACTTGTGCAATAGCATTCCCACTTTGAGTGCCCAATTGCCAAGCTTCAACAATAGCAGGTATATTTTCTGCTGCCCAAGTTAATACTAGTGGCCTCCCGTTATTTAAAACTAAAATTATTTTTTTATTTATTTTATAAATAGTCTCTAAAAGTTCCTGTTGAACACCTGGTAATCCTAAATCTGTACGACTTCTCCCTTCCCCTGTTTGGAGACCATGCTCTCCTAAAACCATAATTACGATATCTGATTGTTTTGCCAAATTTATTGCTTCATCAAAACCTGATTTATCTGTCGTATTAATATGCAATTCGCTAACAAATTTTGTTTGTCCAATTGTCAAATCTGCTCCTTTAGCATACGTAAGTTGGTTACCTGAATATCTTTTCAAACCTTCCAAAACAGAAACGGCAGTATTATCATCAGCACCAATTCGCCAGCTTCCCAAAGGACTGGTTTTATCATTAGCTAAAGCTCCTATTAGTCCAATTTTTATACCTGATTTAGGTAAAGGCAATAATTCGTTATCGTTTTTTAAAAGTACAATTGATTTTTTCGCAATATCCAGAACACCTTCCTGGAATTCAGATTTACCAACTGTTGCTTTTTCTCTTGCCTCATCACAATACTTATAAGGATTATCAAAAAGACCCAATTCATATTTGACTCGGAGAATTCTTCGTGCTGAATCATCAATTTGGCTTACTAAAACCTTACCTTCATTTACCAAAACAATCAAGTGCTCAACATATGCATAGGATTCCATATCCATATCTGAACCGGCATTCATAGCAATTTCAGCAGCATTTTTACTGTCTGTTGCATAGCCATGAGCAATCATTTCGTTGATGGAACCCCAATCAGATACCACAAATCCGTTAAAGTTCCAATCTTCTTTTAGTATTTTTCTTTGCAAAAATTTATTACCTGTAGCTGGTATTCCATTTAAATCATTGAATGAATTCATGAAAGTTTTAACATCAGCATCTACACAAGCTTTAAAAGGAGGCAAGATAGTATTCTGCAAAGTAGCCTCACTTACATCAACTGAATTATAATCTCTTCCTGCTTCTGCAAAGGCATAGCCTGCAAAATGTTTGGCACAAGCCAATATTGTTTTTGCAGAGTTAAAATCACTACCTTGAAATCCTTTTACTCTGGCTTCGGCAATTTTACTTCCTAAATAAGTATCTTCTCCGGCCCCTTCCATTACTCTTCCCCATCGAGCATCTCTTGAAATATCAACCATTGGAGCAAATGTCCAATTTAAGCCAACTGAAGCCGCTTCTTCTGCTGCGATTGCGGCTGATTTTTTTATGGCTTCCATATCCCAACTTGCTGCTTCAGCTAACGGAATTGGGCTAATGGTTTTATAACCATGTATTACATCAAAACCAAAAATTAATGGAATGCCTAAACGGGTTTCATCCACTGCAATTTTTTGAATCGCACGAACTTCTTTGACACCTTTAACGTTAAGCATTGAACCAACCAGTCCTTTTTTAAGATGATCATATTTTAAAGCAGCTTGTCCCTCTTTTGGTGTTGGTCCTGTAATATCCCAAAAACCATTGTATTGGTTAAGTTGTCCGATTTTTTCTTCCAGCGTCATTAATTTTAAAATAGAATCAACTTTTTTGTTAAGAATATAATTCTTATCATTATTTGATATTACTAATCTTGATTGAGAACAACTAGAAAAAAATATAAAAATGAATACTAAAGAAAAACTAATAGCTTTAAATTTCATCAGGAATTTTTCAAATAAGTTAATATACATTCAAGGTTAGAATTAAGCTAACCTTGAATGAAAAATGAACATGAATTACATATTATTGATAAACTCTAACGTAATCAACTTCTAAGGTTGATTGAGTGAATGCTGGATCAATAGTTCCTCCAAAAGTTCCTCCCATTGCAACATTCATAATCAGAAAGAAATCACTATTAAATGGCAATGAATTCGAATTTGCAACAGAATGGAAAAGCACGTCATCAACATAAAACTTAATAGATGTTGGTGTCCAAATAGCTTTATAGATATGGAATTGTGTTGAAGCATTTGAAATAGTTGTTGAATTTGTATTTCCAGCACCTGGTGATACGCCAGGATAATGACAAGTACCATGAATAACATTTGGTATATTACCTCTATGTTCCATTACATCTATTTCCCCGCATGCTGGCCATGTACTTGTTGCATAATTTTGTCCTAATGCCCACAATGCCGGCCATGTTCCGCCACCAGTTGGCATTTTAGCCCTAAACTCTATTTTACCATAAGTAAATTCAAATTTATTTTCTGATTTTAGTCTTGCAGAGGTATAGCTTGATCCGCCTAACGATTGCACTTTAGCAGTAATTCTTAAATTACCTCCAGAAACAGTAACGTTATCAGAACTATTGGTGTAGAATTGAGCTTCGTTATTACCCCAACCACCATTACCTAAATCATAACCCCATTTTGAAGAATCTGGAGCTCCGTCTGTATTAAACTCATCTGAGAAAACTAAGTTTGTATAATCAGTAACTGGATCTTGTACTGGAGGTGATGTTGAAAAAATATGATACCAAGCTAAAGCCGGATTTCCACCCATAACTGCTCTAACAACCATTCTATTAGCTGTAATTGAAAGAATTTCATAAGAACTTTGTCCGATATAATAGCCCATAAATCCACCGTCAGAAATATTTAACATGGTACCTCTTGTTTGACCTGGCACGTTATTAGCCACTACGACAGATTCAGACGGACTTAATGAAACAGTCTTAACACCACTTGTGTCATAGTTATAGCAAAAATCATAACCGACAGTTCCACCTACTACACCTTGAAAAGCAGTATTGAAAAAAGTTTGTCCACCATTGTCTAATTCAAATTTTAATTGATCCCCCTCTAAAGAAAAAGTCATTATATTTTCATATAAGCAACTACTATCTGGTGAACCTGCTTTCTCAAATGGAGCAGCTTGATAATAATTAGCATAATAATTTAGAGTGACATTACTGTCGTTTTGACCCACTCCTAAATGTCCTGGTTCGGCAGCAGCCCAATACCATCTTTTTCCTGTTACTGTCCCTCCTGTTAAAAATTCTACAGCTTCATTATCTGAAAAATCACTTCTAACCTGAACATCTAATGTCGTATTTGTTGTTATTCCTCCTCTACCCGATGCAACTACAGTAACGGTATAAGTATTAACTCCGGTTTGCGTAAAACGCTTCTCATAAATACCGCTAGGAGAATTGGCTGACGTCCCATCGCTAAAAATATATTTATAGGAAATGGCGTTCTCTGCAGTTGCAGTAAATTTTACTACTCCTGAACCATCACCATCAGGATTTGCAGCATTTTGACCAACAATATCAACAACAACATTTAGATTTGTTGGTGTATTCAACTCACCGAATGATTTGTCATCTTCTTGACAACCGACCATAACAAATAAGGTCAGAATTGTAAGTATGTTAATTATTTTTTTCATCTTTATTTTTTTTAATTGGATAGTCTAATGTCATCAAAATAATAGGTGGCTCCAGTTCCCGGATTACCAAAATTGAAGAAGACAACTACTCGTTGATAATTATTAGCATTATTAATTCCGGTAAAAACATAGGTTAATTCTTCCCAACCATTAGCTATTGTAGTTGTAGCATCAAGTTCAGTATTTATAGTAGCATTAGCTAGATTCTCTAGCTTAAGTTTTACAATTATACCAGCTTGTGGTGACCAAACTTTCATTTTGATTTGTTGTTGCGTTGCAAAATTAATAGGGCTACTTAATTCTATAAAAGAACCAGCCCATACTTGTGCACCACTTCCTTTTATTAATTTACCAACTTTAGTACTGGTGTTAATTCCGGTAGCATCCGGGTTATTTACAACTGTTGTGGTAGCACCTCCAAAATTGGTAAAATTATAGGTTAATGTTGTAGATTGGAATGTCAATGGCAATACCAATTGTTCTGCTCCAGTAGTTAACTGAATATCATCAAAATAGTAATTTAACCCTGTTCCGTTATTACCGAAATTGTAGAATATAACAACTCTTTGATAATTATTTGCATTGTTAATACCTGTAAAATCAAATATTAAATCTTCCCATGAATTAGCAACAGTATTAATAACATCAACCTCTGTATTAATGTTTGGGTTGCTTAAATTTTCCAACTTCATTTTAACTACTATTCCAGCTTGTG
>JAYURX010000158.1:0-1949 GCA_043755965.1 Flavobacterium sp.
GGAACTGATGCACAATTTACCTATCCTTTTGATTTGACTTTAGATGCTGCTGAGAACGTCTACGTAGCGGATGCATATAATAATCGCATCAGAAAAATTACCGCTGCTGGTGACGTCACCACGTTGGCAGGAAGTACTTACGGCTTCGCTGACGGCATTGGTACTGCAGCACAATTTAGGAATCCTGTGAGCTTGGCTTTAGATTCTGCCGGAAATATGTTTGTTGCAGATACAGGTAATAATGTAATCCGAAAAATTACAAATGTTCTAGCCACTACAAGTTATCAACAGGATGATTATATCATGGTTTATCCCAATCCGGCTACTTCAATGCTGAATATTAATATGGATGTTTCCCCAGCGGAGCTTATAATGTTTGATTTGAACGGCAGACCATTGCTATATAAAAACATTAATGAAAACACCACCGTTTTAAACATTGAAAATCTTAGTAATGGCCTATATTTTTTGAAAATTATTTCGGAATCAGGTGCGTTTTCCAAGAAAATCGTGAAGCAATAATAGTATAGTATTGCTAAAAATTCGGATCTTCCTCTAATAGGTAAGTAAAGACAATCAAATAGTCGCATTTGATTTTGTTCATGTTATTGTCCTTGTCCAGCTAAAATGGAAATAATCTCCGAAGAAGGAATCCGACCTGCATTTAATGCAGTTGTTTATCCGAATCCATATACAGAAACCTTCCATTTGAGTTTAAATACTGTAAGTGAAGATAAAGTAGGTATTGTGGTTTATGATATGACGGGAAGACTTATCGAAAGAAGAGAAGTAAGAGCAAGCGACATGGCACAATAACAAATCGGAGATCATTATCCAAGTGGCGTTTACAACGTTGTTGTAACACAAGGGCAGGATGTCAAAACACTTCGCGTGATTAAACGATAATTAACAGATTAATAAAAGCTAAAGACCTTCGAGAAATCGAGGGTCTTTTTTTATAGGCTCTTGTTCTATTTTTGGATTGCTTTGCTAGTTGGGCACCGGAAATAACGAGGTAGAATTTCTACCTGACTGCCACAGGAAAACCCGAATGTCCAACTGGACATTCTCCTCTTAATATCAAATTCCTCTTAATATCAAATGAGTGATTTTTAAAAGTGCGAACGACAGTTCGAAGTTTTAAAAATAGACCCGAGGCTTTAGCCGAACGGAGCGTAGCTAATCGAGAAGCTCTACAAATAAAAGGTTCTTTATAAAATTCCAACAAGTTGGAATCACTCGAAGTGACGAACATCTTAAGGAACCACCCAACACTTCAACACTGTTCTGCTGCGAAGAATTTTATCCTTAACTTTACTAATTGAATCACCAAACCCCTACGTTTAAAACAGCTAGCATGAAAGCCAAATCCTTTTACTTAACCTTAATCCTAATGTTCTTTGTCCTAAAGAGCAGCGCTCAGAACGATACCCTGACCGTTAGGACGGTCCCTAAAACAAGCCTATTAAAACAAGCCATAGTACCTATTGGCTTACTAACCTCAGGTATTTTAATCAGCAACAGCACGTTTGAAAAATCACTACAAAGAGACATTCGGAATGGGGTGGGAAACGATTTCAGCACTACTATTGACGATCATATCCTGTTTGTTCCTGTGGTACAGATGTACGCTGCGGATGCTTTGGGGGTAAAAGCAAAAAACCATTGGTTTGACCAAAGCAAGAACCTTGCCTTAGCCATATTGGTAAATGACTTAATCACCACTACGTTAAAAAAGAACATCCATAAAATCAGGCCCAATGATGATCCCTATGCCGATGCTTTTCCTTCCGGGCATACCTCCTATGCCTTTACAATGGCAACAGTACTGTATATGGAATTTAAGGATACAAGCCCGATTCTTGCCTATAGCGGCTACGCCTTTGCTACTACAACAGGGGCATTGCGAATGGCGAACAACAAGCACTGGCTTTCTGATGTGTTGGCAG
>JAYURX010000159.1:0-1946 GCA_043755965.1 Flavobacterium sp.
AAGTTCAGTAAAAAATACAATATTCCGTTTTATGATTTTTCTAATGATCCTATTTCTTATCAAAAAAAGTACTTTTATAATGCCTCCCATTTAAACAAAGCAGGCTCTGAATTATTCACTAACGAGTTTTTAGATACTCTTAAAACGTCTGAAATTTTGGAAAATTGAAAAAATTTGCAATTAAAATAGTAATGTTTATTATTCCGTTGATTTTAATTTCGATTCTGGCCGACTTTACTATAACGAAAGCGCTTCGTAAATCAAAAGATAAATATTTTGTAGTTTGGAATGATTTAGTTTATGGAAAAATAAATTCGGAAATAGTAGTTTACGGTACTTCGAGGGCCAGAGCCCATATTAACTCAAAAATTCTGGAAGACAGTTTGCATCTTTCGACCTATAATTTAGGAATTGATGGCTATACTTTTGATATGGAATATTGTAGGCATAAATTAATTATGAAAAACAATAGTAAGCCACTATATATTATCCAAACTCTTGACTATCACATGTTAGGTAAAATAGAAGGTTTGTATCAATATGAACAGTTTTACCCTTACTTGAACAATCCCATAATTTTAAAAACAGTAAAGGCTTATAAAGGATTTAACTGGTTTGATTATAATCTCCCGTTAGTAAGATATTATGGCAGTACTAAACAGATTATTTCGGCTGCTAATATTTTACTTCGCCCAAGTCATAATAAAGGAAATAGGTACAAAGGTTTTTATAACTATAACCAATCTTGGACCGGTGAATTTGAGGAAACTAAAAAGAGACAAGGCAGTATATATCAAAAGATTGATATGAAATCTTTAATCCTTTTTGAAAAATATTTACTTGATGTAAAACAGCAAAAAATAAAATTGATTTTTGTATACACGCCAGAATATATTGAAGGCCAGAAATTTGTCTCAAACAGAAGCGCAATTCTTGCTGTTTATAAGAATATTTCTAAAAAACATAAAATCCCATTTCTTGATTACAGCTCAGATTCTATTTGTTTAAATAAAACCTATTTCTATAATGCTGAGCATTTAAATTTACAAGGGACCAACTTATTTTCAAGGAAATTGGCGTCAGATTTACAGAACTACATTAAAGTAGAATAATTAAATTTAAATTGAAAAGAAAACTAAGTACTGCCTACTTATAAAAGTTTTTAAAAGAGAATGAATCGGAATATTTTGTCAGAGACAAAAGATAATAAAAATTATTGAAATTTTTCGACTTATTTTGATAGAACTATCAATGAAAAAAAATAAGATTCTACATATTATTAAATCATTGGGCCGTGGAGGAGCAGAAATGCTCTTGCCCGAAACATTAAAACTGCATGACCAAAACCAATTTGAGTTTCATTATATTTATTTTTTGCCATGGAAAAATCAAATGGTAGATGCCATTGAAAAGGCCGGAGGGAAAGTAACTTGTTTCGCTGCCAAAAACAATATCCAGCTTTTATTACAATATCCTAAAATCATCCGTTATTGCAAAGATAATAATATCCAACTTATTCACGCTCACTTGCCTTGGGCTGGGTTTGTAAGTCGTATGGTTTGCAAACGCATCAAAATACCTGTGTTGTATACTGAACATAATTTACAGGAAAGATATCATTTCATTACAAAATTCATCAATAAATTTACGTTTAATTGGCAGACATTGGGAATTGGGGTTTCTGAAGATGTCACTAATTCCATTTTAAAAAATATCAATCCAAAAACTCCGGGTAAAACTATTTTGAACGGAGTTAATACCGATAGTTTTTTAAGAGGCAACCAATCAGAACGAACAAGAATTAGAACCTTATATTCTATTCCTGATGAGGCTGTTTTAGTTGGAACAGTAGCTGTTTTTCGTTTCCAAAAGCGATTGGATTTATGGCTCGAGGTGATGAAAGAAGCAATTGCTGCAAACCCAAACATCTACGGAATTATTGTTGG
>JAYURX010000160.1:0-4483 GCA_043755965.1 Flavobacterium sp.
GTTTCTAACCTAATCGCCACTAATCCCTTACCGGCAGCAACGCCAATTTCGATTTACATTGATGGAATACTACTTCAAGTCATAACAACTCCTGTGGAAATTCCTATTGGCGGTTCCATTACCGGTCAAATTACACTTGTTTTACCTGACACCGTGACACTGAATTTTGAAATAAAATTTATGGTCGACGACATTGGAGATGGAACTGGAATTGTAGCCGAATTGGTTGAAAACAATAATATTGCTATTGTAAACGATTCGCTTTGGATTTCACCAACTTTCAATGTTCTGGAAAATTTATTGGTTTGTAATGAAGGTTTCACCCGTGGGACTTTTGATTTTTCTCCCTATGAGGATTTGGTTAGAACAAATCCGGAAGATAGTGTTCGTTTTTATGAAACCCTTGAAAATGCAACCGCCGATGTAAATCCAATTTTAAATAGTACCAGTTACCAGGCGATGCCAACTCCAAAGGAAATTTTTGTCCGGGTTTTCAATGAAAATTGTTTTAGTATCACTTCTTTTTTACTGACAACCCGGAATTGTCCGCCAACAGTTTACAACTTTGTTTCTGCCAATACCGATTCGTATAATGACACATTCTTTATTGGTGGTTTGCGCGATATTTTCCTGAATTTTAAAATAGAAATCTACAGCCGTTGGGGAAGATTGCTTTGGACAGGAAATCAAAATACCGAAAATTGGGATGGGTATGTAAAAGAAGGCGTTGGCAGTAAAAATGCGCCCGATGGCACTTATTTTTATCTGCTATTTTTAAACGATATTAATTATCCTTCTCCGTTACAGGGATTTTTATACCTAAATCACTAACTACATGTTTTGGGTGTAGTAATTATAGTCTTTCAAAATTGTCTTGATAAATTCTTTTTTATTTTCCATGTCATTTTTAATTCCGGTTACCTCTTCAATTTTATTGGTAAGTTTATTAATAATTTCATAGTCTGAGTTTTTTACTGCTGCGTGAAATGTCTCTTTTATGATTCGGGCATCATTATCGGAAAGTTTGATAACCAAAGGATATTTTGGCTTGTATTCTGCTCCAATATCTTCTAAAATGGTATGACTGATGTTAATCTTATTCTTTAATGTAATAACCGCCGTTCCTGCTGAAATATCACCTAACCGTTGTGTTTTGCTGTTAACAACCATAGTAATCAAACCAATGATACCGCTGCTTATTGAAATATCAATGAGCCTGAAGAGCCAACGTATTAAATAATCTCCAAACGATGCTTGATACCCATCTATTTTTACGACTTTTATTTTTAATAGTTTCTTTCCAAAAGTCTGGCCTTCAAGCAGGGATTCCTGAACTAATGAATAAAAAACTATAGGTAATGCAAAAATCATATAGATGGCCATTTGAGACCAACGATCCATTTGCTCGATAATAGCATTGAGATTAAATAGATAGAAGAAGACATAAAATACAAATATGAAATAAGCTATTTTAATCAGTAAATCAAGGAAATACGCGCCAATTCTTTCCCCAACCGAAGCCGACGAGAAATTTATAATAACATTTTGTGTCGTATTTATAGAAAGTTGTGTCATAATTCCTATTTTAGCCTCCATGAGGGAAGTGGCATTCATAAAACAAAACAAACAAAAATGGCTTGACTTTGAACAGGCAATTTTTGGTAAATTTAAAAAAAATCCTGATGAAATGGCAAGTTTGTACATTCATTTGGTCAATGATTTATCGTATGCCCAAACCTACTATCCCAAAAGCAAAACTGTTGTTTACTTAAATTACTTAGCGTCACAGATTTATCAAAAAATCTATAAAACCAAACGCGAAGAAAAAAACAGGCTTGTTTATTTTTTCAAGACCGAAGTTCCTTTGCTGGTATATCAATATCGAAGGTATATACTCTATTCATTTGTGTTATTCTTTGCTGCTGTTGCTATTGGTGCTGTTTCCGCAAAATATGATGAAAATTTTGTCCGCCTGATTCTCGGCGATGGTTATGTAAACATGACTCTGGACAACATTAAAGACGGAAATCCGGTTGCAGTTTACAAATCGGGAAGTAATTGGGGCGGATTTATTGGCATCACACTGAATAATCTTTTTGTTGGCGTTCGCTGTTTTATTTATGGCATTTTTGCGGGAATAGGAACTTTTTTGGTACTGGTTCAAAACAGTATAATGTTGGGTTCATTCCAATACTTTTTTTACAAAGAAGGTGTTTTTGGCGAAAGCATCAGAGGTATTTGGCTTCATGGTTCTATGGAAATCTTCGGAATGGTTATAGAAGCTGCCTGTGGTTTTATTTTGGGTGCATCAATTCTGTTTCCAAGAACATTTTCGCGTTTAAACTCCTTTAAAATAGGAATGAAAGATGGTTTGAAAATATTCCTGAGTACTGTGCCCTTTACAATCGCTGCCGGATTTATCGAAGGCTTTGTTACTCGATATGCCATTGAAATGCCTCAGTTCCTGAATATCATTATCATACTTGGAACATTGTTTTTGATATCATTCTATTTTTTGGTTTATCCGACAATCGTTCATAAAAAAATAAATACACAATAATGTTTACACTATTCAAAAAAAGAGATTTCGGCGATTATGTGAGTGATACTTTTCAGTTTTTCAGACAAACAGGAAAACATTATCTAAAAAGTTATTTCACCATTTGCGGTATTCTGTTAATGGTTCTGGCAATTTTTACCTATTTTTTATTTCAGGTATATTTTGACTTTTTCCTAAACGTTGGCCGGATCAACAATAACTTTCAGTTCATCCAGAGCTATGCGGAAAACAACGTTCCCATAATAATCATTGGCGCACTCTTGATTTTTTTATTCATCGTTTTATTGAGCATGCTGACCTATTCTGTTCCTGTAATTTATATGGATTTGTATGAAAAAAATAATGGAAACAATTTTGACACTACAGCCATTTTAGCAAAATTCAAAGCCCATTTTGGAAGGATTTTAATTTTCTTTTTAGGGTTGATTTTCATAATAACTCCGTTGTTGATTTTAGTTTTTATAATCCTGATTTTACTTTGTTTTATAATCGTTGGCATTCCCTTACTTCTTTTTGCAATACCAACGGCGGTAAGCTGGGTTACTCTTAGTTTTTATGAATATCTTAATCGGGACAAGCCTTTTTTCAAGGCATTTGGCAGTGGCTTTAAGCATATCAGAAATCAATACTTCCCTAATATTGGTTCGCTTATGGTTATGTATATTATTGTACAGATGGCGATGTCCATATTTACGATGTTCCCATATATGTTTGGAATGGTATCCGTTTTAACATCAACCCAAAATGGTTCAGCTCCGGAAGACTCGATGTCGACCATAAAAATTTTGCTGACAATAGTTATGGTAGTTTCCATCTTAATGAGTTACATTCTAAACAACCTTTTACTGGTAAACCAAGGTTTGGTATACTATACCAGACGGGAAAACGACGAAAATATAAGTTCTAAAGACTCAATCGATTTAATAGGCAGTGAATAAATTCCTTTTGCTTTTTTGGCTCCTTATTTCTGTGCCTGTTTGGTCACAGGATTCTTCGGCTGTGGTAAAAACGCATACCATTAAATACAGTGAAGAAGATATCTATGTGGATACTGAGCCCATATTGGTTAAACCAAAATTTGAAAGCGGTCTTAAACAAAAATACAAGTCAGGTGAATTTCAGTATGAAGTAAAGGTTGCTGAGAAAAATGCCTGGGATAGATTCAAAGAATGGCTTGCCTATTGGTTTAAAAAGATTTTTGGCCTTTCAAATATGGATGTTTCTTCAAATTATGTAGAGTATACACTGAAAACTATTGCGGCCTTAATTGTCGCTTACGTAATCTATCTGATTGTAAAAATAATACTAAATAAAGAGGGTCAATGGGTATTCGGCAAATCAACCACACGAAAAATTTATACCGATGAGGAAATTGAAAAAAATCTGATTTATGTCGATTTTGAAAAGCTGATACAGGAAACCTTGGGCAATGGCGATAACAGATTGGTTATCCGTTATTATTATCTGTGGCTTTTAAAACGCCTTGCAGAAAAAAACATCATTGATTGGCATACTGAAAAAACAAATTCTGATTATTTATACGAAATCCATTCCGCTGCTTTAAAAACTGATTTCCAGTATCTTTCCTATCTGTACAATTATATTTGGTATGGCGAATTCGAAATGAGTGAACAAACATTTTTACATGCCAAAAATGCATTCGAGAAAACTTTAAAATCGCTTAACCAATGAGTAGAACACTGAAAATATATATATTTTTCCTGCTCGTCCTGGTTGCGTTCTTTATTTATATTGATGCCATCAGGCCAAAACCGATAGACTGGAAACCAAGTTATGATTTGAGGGATAAAATTCCTTTTGGATTATATGTTTTTGATAAAGAATCGGAGAAAATTTTAAGCTCCAATAAGATAAAAAAGGAAAGTAAAACTGTTTATGAATTTTTAGATCCGTTTTATGACG
>JAYURX010000161.1:0-1942 GCA_043755965.1 Flavobacterium sp.
CTTGTTGAACTTTGCGGTTAGCGGCACACCAATAGCAGGAGATGATGTCCCTGCAAATAACAACCTGAGTTGGAATCAAACCGTTCGGAGTTCCTTTGACCCAAACGACAAAACAGTTATTGAAGGAGATGTTATTTCACTGTCTCAGGCCAGCAATTATCTGACTTATGTAACACGTTTTCAAAACACGGGAACAGCCAACGCTACTACCGTAGTTATCAAAGATTTATTAGACCCAAAATTAGACTGGGATACCTTTGAACCTATAGCGTCAAGTCATCCTTCCAATATTCAGATCCAAAATGGAAATGCTGTTATATATACATTTTCGAATATTGATTTAGCGTATGAATCGTCAAACGAACCTGCAAGTCATGGTTGGATGGTTTATAAAATTAAACCAAAAAATAATGTGGTTGTGGGAGATATTATCAGTTCGGATTCCAATATTTATTTCGATTATAATCTTCCGATAACTACTAATACCGCAAATACGGAAATTACCGCATTGGCAACAACAGATTTTATCAAAAGTAATTTTTCAGTTTTTCCAAATCCCGCTTCAAACTATTTAATGATCAAAGCTGAAGCCGATATTGACGCTCACTATGAAATTATTGACATCAACGGTAAATTGCTTTTACATGACACTGTGCAAAGTATGAATCCAATCAATATCAACGCACTTCAAAGTGGCTTCTATTTCCTGACCATAAACACCATCCAGGGAAAAGCAACCTATAAGTTTATTAAAAACTAAACTTAAATTTATAAAACATATAAACCTGCAAGTGAAACCTGCAGGTTTTTTTATTGATAGTAATTGTCGAACTTCGTAAATTAATTGTCACCCTGAGCTTGTCGAAGGGCGTAATTCGTAATTCTCATGACACTCAACATAGAAACCCCGGCCTTACTCTTCTCAGCAACATCATTAATATTGTTGGCATATACCAATCGTTTTTTAACCATTGCCCAAATAGTACGCAGTTTGAAGAACAATTACGATGAGAATCACACCAAAAGCATTTTACTCCAAATCAAAAACCTCAATCTACGAGTTTCACTGATAAGATATATGCAGCTTTTCGGAGTAATGTGCCTGTTCCTTTCTGTATTAGCTATGCTATCATTATTCCTCGAGCAACAAACCATGGGAATTTATCTTTTTGGAGCAAGCCTGTTTACCTTATTGGTTTCACTCGGAATTTCCTTCTGGGAAATAAGTATTTCGGTTACCGCACTCCGACTTCATTTAAGCGATTTGATGGAAGTGGAAGAAGATAAAAAATAAAATTTAATCCAAAAACTTAGGACTTTCCTAAACTTACTCAGGGTTTTCCCAAACTTTCTTGGGGTTATCCCAAACATTCTTGGGGTTATCCAAAACTTACTTAGGGTTCTCCTAAATTTACTTAGGGTTATCCTAAACTTACTCAGGGTCATCCTAAACTTACTTAGGGTTTTCCTAAATAAAAAAAGAATTGCACGCTTTTTGATTAGCCATAAATAACACTAAAGTCTAATCCATAAAATAACTGCTAATATGAAAACCAATACCCAAGCAAAGAAAGTGCTTCCACACATGGGAACCTTTATCAAAAACAGAATTGATAGCCAGAATAGTAACTATGCGGAAATTGCAAGAAGAATGAATATTGCCCAATCTACACTAAATGGATATTTCGTTCAACAGACACTGCAAACCAAAACCATATGGAAACTAAGCCATGCCATCGGCTACAATCTCTTCACCGATTTAATCCGTCTACTCCCGGAAGAACTCCAAAACAGCAACAAAACAAGCTTCCAGGAAACCATTGATAACCAACAACAGGAAATCGAAGACCTAAAAAAGGAAATCACCATCTACAAAGAAATCCTCATCAGAAAGTAAAACACCTGACAGGTTTCAAAAACCTGTCAGGTGTACTATTTAAAA
>JAYURX010000162.1:0-1935 GCA_043755965.1 Flavobacterium sp.
GAAAATAAATCGGATGCAAAAATCAATGTTGGAATGTACAGTATGGTTTCCAGAAGGAGGTAAACCATAATATAAATTAAGGCATCATACTTTTGCCAATTATTATAGAGAATGAGAAACGGAAGAACAACTTTCAGTAAGATGTAAAAATCCATTGCCAAATCTTTATAAATAGGATTTATTTTACTGGCAATCGTTTTTAAGTAAATTCCGGGAAATAGCAATTGGGATATTGATAAAAAAAGGCGAAAGATTTTTTCAATCCCATTGTCACTCTGATGATCATTATTCCAAATGGATTTAATGTTTAATATCCTTTTCTGGACCGGGCTAAATTTAGGAATGTCGATTGACGAAACATCTCCGATTAATAATTTTCTAAAAAATCCCATCAGCTTAATTTTTTTATCGTAAACAACTCGTTATGGCTTTTGACTTTCGGATACATTCGCAAAGAATAATCACCGCCAAATTTTGATTTGTAAATCAGATTTCGATCTTCCTGTGTTTTATTAATTACCATTGTATTAAACAAAATAAAACCGTTCAGATTCAGCAGCGAATTTATTCGATTGATAAAAAAATCCTGAAAAAGGAAGTTAGGCATATTGGTATCTTCAAAAACATCAATGATGATTAAATCATACGTATCCTTCGTTTTCAAAACATATTCAAAAGCATCGTCAATCACAATTTCCAGATTCGGAATTTTATCCAGTTCAAAATACGAGTTGGCAATTTCAATAACAGTTTCATCAATTTCAACACCGGTTATTTTTCCTTTGAACTTTATCTCATCAACTAATGTTTTAATTACGCTGCCACCAGCCACACCAAGAACCAAAACATTTTTAAAATTCCGAATCCGCTAAAAACCTATATATTTCAAGCCTTTTCTAAGTATTCGCTGCAACTTGCCATACGAATAATTGGTGCTCTTACTATCTAAAACCAATTCGCCATTGTTCCAATTTACTTCAAGTGATTTGCTTACCGCAGAGTTTTTTTGGTAAACGTTAATCGCAATAAAATAGCTAAATAGTTTTCGGACCATCAAATAAATATTTTCTCAAAAGTAAGACAGAAACACTAAATTTACGCAAAATAAAACCGAATGACATCGCCCCAAAATAAAAGTTTGCAAAGCAAACTCCTCTGAAAGAAAGGCGATTGCATGTGACAATTGAAAAACAATATTAAAGACACATGAAACAACGACTTTATAAATTTATTTTTTTCCGGTTGCTTGGATGGAAATTGATTGGTACGCTTGATATCTCTATCAGGAAATGTGTTATTATTGTTATTCCACATACAGCTAATGTTGATTTTTTAATTGCCTTGCTAGTTCGCGGAATTATGAATGTTGAAATCAATTTTGTAGGCAAGAAAGAATTGTTTGCTTTTCCTTTTGGTTATTATTTCAGAAGTGTTGGCGGCGCACCATTGGACAGAAGCGGTGGAAAGAATAATGTGGACGCAACAGTTGAAGTATTTAACAAGCATGAAACGTTTAGGTTAGCCTTATCACCCGAAGGCACACGAAAAAAAGTAACTGAACTTCGCACAGGGTTTTACTATATAGCTTTTAAATCCAACGTTCCTATTATTCCGGTAGCTTTTGATTATGGTAAAAAGGAAGTCAGAATCGGCAATCCGGTTTGGGTTACCGGTAATTATGAAGAAGATATGAAAATGATTTTGCCACATTTCAAGGAGGTTAAAGGCAAAGTTTCTGAAAGAAGTTTTCAGGTTTAAAACCAACATCGTTTTTTTCTCGTAACTCAGAATAGTAACAATCAACAAAACTATTTTACAATGAAAAAAACTATCATTACTTCAGTCTTGTTATCTGCCATGATGTTCTCATGCTCAGATGACTCTAATTCTTCTGCAGACATTCAAAACCGTTCTGCCAAAAAAGAATTTAAATTG
>JAYURX010000163.1:0-10752 GCA_043755965.1 Flavobacterium sp.
GCGATACTATACCTGATTGGGCTTATCGTGATGTGCTGTTTATGTTGATTCATTACTCTATAGCATCCTATGAGCTGCTCGAAAAAAAATTGAGCGATGAAGAAAAGGAAGAAGTATACAATGTTTTTTATCGTGTTGGAGTAAGGATGGGATTGAAGGAGTTACCACCTAGTTATAAAGAATGGCTACCTGTGAGAGAATCCCATTTACTGGCTGACCTCCAAAAAAGTGAATACACTGCCGACTTATTCAAGCAATATAAAAAACACTTGGGAGCTATGCGGTTCATGGTGCTGATTGAAAGTCAGAAATTAGTGTGTCCCAATAGAGTAAAAGAGTTGTTGCGGTTCAGCGATTTTTCGTTGCTTACTCCTATAGTTCCGGTATACAAAGTCAGCAGGCTAATGAAAATGGACTGGATGCTTAAGAGCATACTGCTTCCTTCCGATTATAAAGATCAAATAAATGAACTGGATGTAAACCCAAAATAAACTAATTTATTTTTCTATATTTATCAAAATCTCTAAACATGAAAAAACTATTACTGCTTAGCATTCTGTTCACCGCACTACATATTCAGGGTCAAGATATCTATATACAATGCGGTAAACTTATCGATACCAAAAACGGAAAAGTGCAACCGAACAAAACTATAATCGTTTCGGGGAAAACCATCAAAAGCATTGAGGATGGTTTTATCAACCCAACCCAACCAAGCGACAAAGTCATAGACCTGAAAACCAAAACGGTAATGCCCGGTTGGATAGATATGCACGTGCATCTTGAAGGTGAAACCAGTCCGACTGCTTATTTAGAGGAATTCACACTCAACGATGCCGATATTGCTTATGATGCAGAAGTTTTTGGGAGAACTACTTTAATGGCTGGCTTTACTACCGTAAGAGACTTAGGAGGAACAGGTGTCAATGTATCGTTGAGAAATGCTATCAATGCTGGGAAAGTAATTGGTCCCAGAATCTTCACTGTCGAAAAATCATTAGCTTCCACCGGTGGTCATGCCGACCCAACTAACGGATATCGAAAAGATTTAATGGGTAATCCCGGCCCAAAAGAAGGTGTTGTCAATAGCCTTGAAGATGCCCGTCAGGCAGTACGCCAACGCTATAAAAATGGTGCCGATTGGATAAAAATAACAGCAACGGGTGGCGTTTTGAGTGTAGCCAAAAGTGCCGGAAATCCACAATTTACACAGGAAGAAATAGAAGTCATTGTTTCAACAGCTAAAGATTACGGAATGAAAGTAGCGGCACATGCTCACGGCGATGAAGGTATGCAAAGGGCAGTCAAAGCAGGCGTGAAAACCATCGAACACGGTACCGAAATGAGTGATGCCACCATGGATTTGATGATAAAATACAATGCCTATTTAGTACCAACCATCACCGCCGGAAAAACCGTGGAAGAAAATGCTAAAAAGCCTAATTATTATCCCGCAATTGTAGTACCCAAAGCCTTGTCCATCGGACCAAGGATTCAAGGGACTTTTGCCAAAGCTTATAAAAAAGGAGTTCCAATTGCTTTCGGAACTGATGCCGGAGTATTCGAACATGGATTAAATGCCCGTGAATTCGTTTATATGACAGAAGCCGGAATGCCAATTATGAAAGCACTGCAGGCCGCAACAATTACCAATGCGATGCTTCTCAACATGGACAAGCAGATTGGTTCTATCGAAACTGGTTTCCTGGCGGACATCATTGCTACAAATAGCGATCCAATTCAAGATATTGCTACGGTTAACAATGTAGTTTTTGTAATGAAGGATGGGGTTGTCTACAAACAGTAATCTTACCGTAATTATATAACCTTTTAACCATAATTGTATAAACTGTTAACCCTGCGAATTTCATAAATTTACTGATTATGGAAAATAATACAGTGATAATAATAGGTGGCGGTTTGGCTGGTTTGACAGCCGCTGTTCATTTGTCGGGTCTTAGATTTCCGGTTACTGTTTTTGAAAAAAACGCCTATCCAAAACATAAAGTCTGCGGTGAATATATTTCGAATGAAGTTTTGCCCTATCTCCATTCCCTTAAACTCGATTTGAAGGAGTTATATCCCACAGATATAACGAAACTACATTTATCCACCACCACAGGAAAAAATATTACAGCTTCTCTGCCTTTAGGGGGTTTTGGTGTCAGCCGTTATGCCCTGGATAATTTTTTATTCCAAAAAGCCGCTGCCAATGGTTGCCAAATCATTCAGGAATCTGTAGACAATATTACTTTTGATAATGATTTCTTTACGGTTACAACCTCTGAAGGCCACGAATTAAAATCCAAAATAGTCCTGGGAGCTTTTGGTAAACGTTCCACTATAGACCAGAAATTGCAACGGGGTTTTATTAAACAAAAATCTCCTTGGTTGGCAGTCAAAGCACATTATACTGGAGATTTTCCTGATGATGTTGTTGGATTGCACAATTTTAAGGGCGGCTATTGCGGGGTTTCTAAAGTTGAAAACAACAAAATCAATATTTGCTATCTAGCCGATTATGATACGTTCAAAAACTATAAAAACATAGAAGAATATCAGGAAAAAGTTGTCACTAAAAATCCCAATTTAAAATCAATATTCGAGACGATGACTTTGGTTTCGGAAAGGCCGTTGACCATTAGCCAGATCTCATTTGCCCAAAAAAACTCGGTCGACAATCATATTTTAATGATTGGCGATACAGCCGGTTTAATACATCCTTTATGCGGAAATGGTATGGCCATGGCAATTCACAGTGCCAGGATTGCCTCAGATTTAGTCACAAAATATTTGAGGAAAGAATTGTCCTCAAGACAGGAATTAGAAGACCTGTACAAGCGGGAATGGAATCATAATTTCCGACAGCGTTTACGAACAGGCAGATGGCTGGCATCACTGCTGCAAAAACCAAGACTTTCTGATATGACGCTTCGTGTTTTGGCAGAATTTCCGTTTCTTTTATCCGCAATAATTAATAAAACACATGGCAAACCATTAACTAAAAATTTAGAATATGTTCATTAAGACTACCTACAGAACAAATGAACCTGAACTCATGGACGATTTCGGTATGTCGGGTGACGTCCTTAAGGACGCTTTGGATAAAATTGGAAAAATTAATCAGTTCTTAGGCGGTAACAAACTCACGCTTGAAGGTGTGAAAAACATCCTCAAACAACATCAGGTTAAAGACAAAATCACTATTGTTGATGTTGGCTGCGGCAATGGTGATATGCTTCGCTTTATAGCAGATTATTTAGAGAGAAATAATATTAAGTGTGATTTGATTGGGATTGATGCAAACCAATTTTCGGTAAATTATGCCAAAAAACAATCCATACATTATCCAAATATCACCTATCGATGCGAAGATATTTTCGGTAAATCTTTTGAAAAATTTGAATATGACATTGTTTTATGTACCTTAACACTCCATCATTTTAAAGATGACGAAATCATTAAGTTGATAAAGGTTTTTAAAACCAATGCCAAAATGGGAATCGTAATCAATGACTTGGAACGAAGTAGCATTTCCTATCGCTTGTTTCAGGCCCTATGTTTTACTTTAAGACTGAACGATATGTCGAGGGAAGATGGTTTGGTGTCTATTTTAAGAGGTTTCAAAAGACCAGAATTGGAACAGTATTCAAGGAAATTACACCTCAAAAACTATTCGATTGAATGGAAATGGGCATTCCGTTACCAGTGGATAATCAATACAAATTAAGAATTTCAACAGAGCCAAATGAGTGTTAAAATCAAAGCCGTTGCAAAAGAATTACCAAAATATTCCCGAACAACGGAAGAAATCATGCCACTCTTAAACGGCTGGCTTTCCGGTCAGGAAGAACGTTTCGTCAGAAAGGTAAAAAAGATATTCGAAGGCGCAATGGTAGACAGACGCTATTCCATTATGGAACCGACAGAAGTTTTTACCAATGCCTCTTTTGAAGAGCGAAATGACATCTACGTCAGGGAAGTGATTTCACTGGGTGAAAAAGTACTTTGCAAAGCTTTAGAAAAAGCCAACTGGAAACCAGAAACACTCGACTATATTATCACGGTAAGCTGCACCGGAATTATGATTCCGTCACTCGATGCTTATTTAATCAACTCTCTCAAACTACGTCAGGACATTGTTAGATTACCCGTTACCGAAATGGGCTGTGCGGCAGGAATCTCCGGAATGATATATGCTAAAAACTTCCTTCAGGCAAACCCGGGAAAGCGTGCTGCGGTGATTGCTGTTGAAAGTCCAACTGCGACGTTTCAGCTTGATGATTTTTCGATGCCAAATATAGTTTCTGCTGCTATTTTCGGCGACGGAGCTGCTTGTGTCCTGCTTTCTTCTCACATAGAAGATGAAGGACCAAAAATACTGGCTGATGACATGTATCACTTTTATGACAACATCCATATGATGGGTTTTAAGCTAACGAATAGTGGGCTGCAGATGGTTTTGGATATAGAAGTTCCCGAAACTATTGCGTCGCATTTCCCGGAGATTATTCATCCTTTTTTAGAAAAGAACAACCTCAAAATAGAAGATATGGACCATTTGATTTTTCATCCCGGCGGAAAAAAAATCGTGCAGACTGTAGAAGATTTATTTTCAGGCCTGGGCAAAAATATAGATGACACAAAAGAAGTACTGCGATTATACGGAAATATGTCGAGCGCAACCGTGTTGTATGTTTTGGAGCGTATAATGGACAATAAACCAAAGCAGGGTGAAAAAGGATTACTGCTGAGCTTTGGTCCTGGTTTTTCCGCTCAGCGAATGCTAATTGAATTCTGATATGTATAAAGAGATTATTGACAAACTGCCTTATACCAAACCATTCCTTTTTGTGGATGAGTTAGTTCACGTAGATGAAAATGGCGTAGAAGGTACGTTTACTTTCAATGCTGATTTCGATTTTTATGAAGGGCATTTCAAAGACAATCCTGTCACACCCGGCGTTATCTTAACTGAAACCATGGCGCAGATTGGCGTTGTTTCTCTCGGGATATTTTTGTTGGGAAATGATTTTAATTCAGAATCTAAAGTCGCCCTGACATCTTCTGAAATTGAATACCTGAAGCCAGTTTACCCGAATGAGAAAGTAGTAGTGGTTTCAGAGAAAATGTATTTTAGGTTTGGTAAATTGAAATGTAGAGTAAAAATGTTCAATGCTGACGAAGAAGAAGTCTGCCGAGGCACTATTGCCGGAATGATTTTATAAATGGAAAGAAGAGTAGTCATAACAGGTCTTGGAATTGTTGCCCCAAACGGAGTTGGGCTTGATGCGTTTACCAATGCTATAAAAAAGGGGATTTCAGGAATTAAGCACAACCCCGAACTCGAGCGACTTCAATTTTCCTGCCAGATATCTGGAACACCTGATATTTCAGAAGAATTGAAAAGAGAATATTTCACCGAACTGGAACTGCGCAATTTCAATTCTACCGGAATTTTATACGGCGTCATCGCAGGACTTGATGCCTGGAAAGATGCTGAGTTGCCCATATTGCACAGCGAAAACCCCGATTGGGATTCTGGAACCATCTTCGGAACGGGAACTTCGGGTATCGAAAAATTTCGGGAAAGTATTTATAAGATTGATAATTTTGAAACGAGAAAACTGGGAAGCACGGCTGTGGCGCAAACCATGAATAGCGGCGTTAGTGCTTATTTGGGTGGAAAATTAGGCTTGGGGAATCAGGTGACAACCAACTCTTCAGCCTGTACAACGGGAACGGAAAGTATACTGATGGCTTATGAAAGAATAAAACTCGGTCACGCCAAACGAATATTGGCGGGAAGTACGAGCGACAGCGGACCTTATATCTGGGGCGGATTTGATGCGATGAAAGTCTGCACATTCAAGCACAACGATTCACCGGAACAAGGTTCGAGACCAATGTCGGCATCAGCTTCAGGGTTTGTTCCCGGAAGTGGCGCAGGAGCATTTGTTTTGGAGGATTTAGAAACAGCACTGGCTCGTGGAGTGCGGATTTATGCTGAGGTTTTAGGCGGTAATGTAAACTCGGGCGGGCAACGGGGATTAGGGACTATGACTGCGCCAAATCCGGTTGCAGTCCAAAAATGCATAACGGATGCTTTGGCAAATGCCGAAATAACTTCGGATGAGATTGATGCTATAAATGGACATCTAACAGCAACGAGTAAAGATGCTTTAGAAATTCATAACTGGAGTCAGGCACTAAACAGAAAAGGAACAGATTTTCCGTATATCAACTCATTAAAATCGATGGTTGGGCATTGTTTGTCGGCTTCGGGAAGTGTCGAAAGTGTCGCTTCGATTCTGCAGGTTTATCAGGGGTTTATTTTCCCGAATATAAACTGCGAAGATTTGAATCCGGAGATAACGGATTGTATTGATGCATCCAAAATTCCACAACAACTAATTCAAAAAGATATCACTATCTTAGCTAAAGCAAGTTTTGGTTTTGGCGATGTCAACGGCTGCGTGATTTTTAATAAATATAAATGATGGACAAAACAGAAATAATTCAACGATTAAAAACTATTGTAAAGCCGTTTGTTATAAACAAAGATGCCTTTGAAAGCATTGATGAAAACACGGATTTTATTAAAGATTTAAACATCAATTCAGCCAATCTGGTTGATATTGTCCTGGATGTTGAAGAAGCTTTCGGTATCGAAATTGACAATCAATCGATGGAAAGAATGCTGACCGTAAAAGCTACATTATACATTATTGAAACTAAACTGGCTGAAAAGTGATAGGAAACGATATTATAGATTTGGCTTTAGCCAGAAAAGAAAGCAATTGGCAGCGCAAGGGTTTTTTAGATAAAATCTTTACATCAAGAGAACAATTGCTGATATCAAATTCAAAAAATCCGGATACAACCGTTTGGAATTTGTGGAGCAGGAAAGAGGCAGCCTATAAAATCTATAATCGCTTGACGCAAAAACGGGCTTTTATCCCGCAGCAGTTAGAATGTTTTGATTTAGAAGTAAAAGATGGAATCATTCATGGAAAAGTAATTTGTTACGATGCGGTTTATTTCACGAAAACTGTTGTTACTTCCGATTTTGTAGAAACCAATGCTGTTGTCAATCCTAAAGACCTGAAGAATATAAAAATATTGAATTTGTCCAGTCACCTTATCAAAACCAATGGAATTCCGAGCTATTTTGATTCGGAAAATCAAATTTTAAAGCCAATTTCCAAAAGCCATCACGGAAGATTTGAAAGAATCATAAGTTTTTAAATTATAGTGTAGAAGCTGTTTGCAACAAAACATATTTTTTCACGATATTTGCTTTTCCAAAATTAAAACCTCTAAATATGGGAATGAATAAAAACACTGTCCTGGGATGGGCAACTTTTGTCATGATTATCATGGGATTGATACTTATAGCACTGGGTCTTTTTCGTTATGATGAAACTGCCGGTTGGGGATTTGGCGCCACTGGAGTGGGATTCTTAGCAAATGCATGGGTATTTAGTTCGTTAAAAGGAAGACTGTAAAAAGTGTTCAGTGTTCAGTGGGCAGAATGCTGATTGAAATAGCTTAAAATTTATAATTATTAACAGCCGTTCGCTTACGCTCGGGTCAAAATTTAAAATAATATTAAAAATGTCAGACGATAAGAAAGTAATATTCTCAATGCAACGATTGAGTAAATCGTATCAGGGAAGTGATAAACAAGTATTAAAAAACATTTACCTAAGTTTTTTCTACGGCGCAAAAATTGGAATCCTTGGATTAAATGGTTCCGGAAAATCTTCACTTTTGAAGATTATTGCCGGAGTTGATAAAAATTATCAGGGCGATGTAGTTTTTCAACCGGGTTATACTGTTGGTTATTTAGAACAGGAACCAATACTCGATGATACCAAAACGGTTATCGAAATCGTAAAAGAAGGTGTTGCCGAAACAGTTGCTATTCTGGATGAATTCAATAAAATCAATGATATGTTCGGTTTGCCTGAAGTCTACGAAGATGCTGACAAGATGGATAAATTGATGGAACGACAGGCTTTGTTGCAGGATAGAATTGATGCTTCCGGTGCGTGGGAATTAGATACCAAACTGGAAATTGCAATGGATGCTTTACGCACACCGGAAGGTGATACACCAATCAAACATTTATCCGGAGGAGAACGGCGTCGTGTGGCTTTATGCCGTTTGTTATTACAGCAACCGGATGTATTGTTATTGGATGAGCCAACGAATCACCTGGATGCGGAAAGCGTACTTTGGTTAGAGCAGCATTTGGCACAATATGCCGGAACGGTAATCGCTGTTACGCACGATAGGTATTTTCTGGATAATGTTGCAGGTTGGATTTTGGAACTGGATAGAGGAGAAGGTATTCCGTGGAAAGGAAATTACACTTCCTGGCTTGACCAAAAATCAAAACGTATGGAACAGGAAGAAAAAGTGGCTTCCAAACGCAGAAAAACTTTAGAACGTGAGTTGGATTGGGTTCGACAAGGTGCAAAAGGTCGTCAGACCAAACAAAAAGCGCGTCTTCAAAACTACGACAAACTCTTAAACGAAGACCAAAAAGAACTGGACGAAAAATTAGAAATCTATATTCCTAATGGCCCACGTTTGGGAACGAATGTTATTGAAGCTAAGAATGTAGCCAAAGCATTTGGAGACAAATTATTATACGACAATCTGAACTTTACGTTGCCGCAAGCCGGAATTGTTGGAATTATTGGGCCAAACGGTGCCGGTAAATCGACAATCTTCCGAATGATTATGGGTGAAGAAAAAACAGATGCCGGAGAATTTAACGTCGGGGACACTGTTAAAATTGCTTATGTAGATCAGGCGCATTCTAATATCGATCCCAATAAATCTATCTGGGAAAACTTCTGCGACGGACAGGAATTAATTATGATGGGCGGAAGACAAGTAAATTCAAGAGCTTATTTATCCCGATTTAACTTTGGCGGAAGCGACCAGAACAAAAAAGTAGCTGCTTTGTCTGGTGGAGAGCGTAACCGTTTGCATCTGGCTATGACTTTGAAAGAAGAAGGAAACGTATTGTTATTGGATGAGCCTACGAATGATTTAGATATTAATACACTTCGTGCCTTGGAAGAAGGATTGGAAAACTTTGCGGGTTGTGCCGTAGTAATCAGCCACGACAGGTGGTTTTTAGATAGAATTTGCACACACATTTTGGCATTTGAAGGCAACTCAGAAGTCTATTGTTTTGAAGGTGGTTTTTCTGAATATGAAGAAAATAAAAAGAAACGTTTAGGTGTTGATGCCACTCCCAAACGAATCAAGTATAAAAAATTGATTAGAAATTAACGAAATACTTATTAAAATCCCGAGCAATCGGGATTTTTTTTAATAAAAATTTTATATTTGAGCGTTGAATCAACCCTATGATCAAAGCTAAATCAATTAGTTTACTTGTATTTCTACTTTTTTGTTATACCAATTCGGTAGCACATGATTATAAAAAAGAGAAAGCCGAAATAGAAAAATTGCTTAATCAAGCTGCTTCCGATTTTAATGATGCTCATTATGACATGGCATTAGAATCTACAAAACAAGCTTTGATTAACTCTTTTCGTATTAGCGATGATTCATATATAGCGCAATCCTACAACACTCTGGGAGCTATTTACAACGAATGTTCCGACACCAAAAAAGCAATTGAATTTTATGACAAAGCACTTTCTTATGCTAAAAAGGTTAATAATGATAAACTCTATAACTGGATATACGGAAATTTAGGAAGCGTTTATTATTTCAATGAAATCGATGTTAGTAAAGGAATTAGCTATTATAAAAAGGCATTGTATTATGCGGTAAAAGTGAAAGATACTACTCAAATCGAATTCACTAAAATTAACCTGGCGAGTGCCTACTTTTCAATCGATAAATTTGACGAAGGAAACCTGGTTGTTAAAGACATCAAAGACAAAATTTTGGCAAATGGTTCAGAAGAAGCTAAGATGTCTATGAACTTATTGATGGGTATTTATACCACGAATATAAATCAGAAAGAGGAATCGGAACGTTATTACTTAACGGCTCAGCGAATTGCAAAGGACAATCAATTTGATGCGTTTTTGGTTAATATTTATGAAAATCTGGTTCATCATTATAAACATTTCAAAGAGCCACAAAAAGCGGCTGATTATGAAGCAAAACTAGATTCACTAAGCAAGATTGTCTATTCAGAAGACAAGCTTGATAAATTGCAAAAAGCTAAGGTGCAGATTGAACTGGACGAATACAAAAATCAATTGGAGCAAATTGAATTGGTAAACGAAAAACATACAAAGCGCATACAAGAGTCCAAGTTAATTGTTATTCTATTTATAGTAATTCTGATAATTTTGTTATTACTGTTATTGACTTTGTATAAAAACATAAAGCTGAGAGAGCAAGCCAATATCGAATTAAAACGAGCCAATGAGAAACTTGTTTTGGCAAAAGAAGCTGCAGAAGAAGCGTCGCAACTCAAATCCCAGTTTGTTTCCACCATTACCCACGAATTGCGGACACCATTGTATGGCGTTATTGGGATAACCAATATTATTTTAGACGAACACAAAGAACTTGGCAACAGTCCTCACTTAAAATCCTTAAAGTTTTCTGCCAAATACCTGCTTTCTCTTGTGAACGATATTCTGCAAATCAATAAAATTGAGGAGAAACGCATTGTATTGGAAAATTTGATTTTTAATCTGACAGATGAAATCACCCTGATAAAAAATTCGGTTGAGTACATTGCAG
>JAYURX010000164.1:0-1927 GCA_043755965.1 Flavobacterium sp.
ACCGTATCAACCCCAAAAGCAGCCATCGTATTGTCTTCACTGATACTCAGTCCTGATAAATTGAAATAGGCATTTCCTTTCGCCATTTCGTTACAATCAAACAGGATTTCTTCTTTGGCTTGTAGATGTCCTTTTTTACGGGAATGAATTGGATAATCTTTGCCCTTTTCAAAACGCGTGATATAATAATAGCCATTGTAGTAATAAGGAACCGACTCATCATCTTCCTTAATCCGGGCTTTCATTTCTTCAAATAAATCCTTTTGAAAGTTTGCAGTATGTGCCGTTGATTGTTGGTAATACTCGTTCTCCTGATTGAGATAATCAATCACTTCAGGGCTTTCTCTTTGGTTTAACCAATAATAATTATCGGTACGGACATGTCCGTGTTTTTCCAAAGTGAGTGGAATTATTTTGGCAATCGGTGATTTTGGCATTTACAGTCTATTTGCAATTACAAAAATAACCATTCTGTGACCATCAGTTTGAAGTCTTAAAAGAAGTTATGCACTTAGAAGTTAACAAGTTTTGCGATACTAAAAATTCATTTTCTCCAATGTTTCCAAAACATATTCATGCATGACTTGTCTGTAATCAAGATGCGTAACTATTCTTAGTTTTCCTTTGGCTAACAAACTAATCGAAATGCCTTTTTGTTTTAGTTTTTCGATAACTTCTTGGTCCTGAATATGGGGTTTAGCCGAAAACACAACAATATTTGTTTCTACAGGTTCAACAACAGCAACCCAGGAACATTTTTTCAGTTGGCTTCCTAATTCCTTTGCCCTGCGATGGTCTTCTTCCAGCCTATTGATATTGTTTTGCAAGGCATAAATTCCGGCTGCCGCCAAATAACCTGACTGACGCAGGTTGCCTCCAAATATTTTTCGGATTCGCAAAGCGCGATGAATCGTTTCGGCATCAGAAAGTAAGACGGAACCAATTGGTGCGCCCAATCCTTTGGAAAAACAAACCGAAATAGTATCGAATAACTCCCCAAATTGTTTAGGTTGTTGCTTTTTAGCAATCAATGCATTCCACAAACGGGCACCATCCAAATGGTATTTCAAATTGTGGTCAACACAAACCTGCTTTATTTTTTGCAATTCTTCAATTTCATAACAAGCGCCGCCGCCTTTATTGGTCGTGTTTTCAATCCCAACCATTTTTGATAAAGGCACATGATAAAACTCAGGATCATTAATACCTTCTTTCACTTGTTCAGCCGTAATCATTCCTCTGTGGCCATCCATTAAATTAAAATTCACACCACTATTGGCAGAAGCGCCACCAGCTTCATACAAGTGAATATGAGACCATTTATCACAAATAATCTGGTCGCCCGGATTGGTGTTTAATTTAATTGCGGTTTGGTTTGCCATGGTTCCGGTTGGAAAAAACATGGCAGCTTCCATTCCAAATAAATCGGCAACGACACGCTCAAATTCAATTACCGTTGGATCTTGTTTAAAAACATCATCACCCACTTTGGCATTGAACATCGCCTGAAGCATTTCGGGTGTTGGTTTGGTTACTGTGTCGCTGATTAAATTTATTTCCATATTCTATTTGTATAGCTTACTTTTGTGTGTGGATTCTAGCCCCGATAGTAGTGGAAATCCTTTTTATTGTTGTAATGAAAAGCCCTTCGACAGGCTCAGGGTGACAAAGCAATAAAAAGATTGCAACGAAAAGCGGGAATAGCTTCAAATAATAAAACACAAAACTACATTATTTATGACAAATACCGAACAAATAAAAGGTATTGTAGAGCGCCTTGGTGCGTTGAGGAGGTATCTTTGACATTGATGCCAAGAGTATAGAAATTTCTAACGAAGAAGAAAAAACTTTTGCCCCCGACTTTTGGAACAATCCAAAAGAAGCTGAAGTGATTGTTCAAAACCTGCGCTCAAAGAAAAAATGGGTG
>JAYURX010000165.1:0-10720 GCA_043755965.1 Flavobacterium sp.
ATGGTATCGCAAAGCGCAAGCGGCATGGTTATATTGTGCTCTTCCATAACCGCCTTAACCGCATCGGTTGGGGTTGGCTGCATACGGGCTTCTTTGGCACTCAGCGTTTCGATGGGTTTGCCACCAAGACTTACTAATTTTTCAATGACAACAGCCATCTCAGGTTCGATATTTGGAGCCCAGGCAGGAGCAGGTCCCATAGGTTTCAGTTCAACTTCCTTGTTTTCTGAAATTATACTGTCATTGACAGTTCCTTCCGGAAGGTCTTTTGCCGATTCCTTTTTACAGGAAACAGCCGTAGCGGTTAGCACACATATAAGTGCCAGTCTTCCTAAGTGTTGCGTTTTTTTCATTGTTATATTTTTATAAATTAATAATTTTAAGTTTCAGAGTTTCAAAGTTCCAAGTGACAAGGACGATGATTTGATATAAAAAACAAACCCATAATTAACTTATGGCCTTGCCTTCATTTGAAATTAAAAGGAGGAAGCCCGGTGGGCTTCAGGTACACGAACTTTAGTTCGTCATAAATCTCCCGTGCTAAAAAACAAGCCCATAAATACTTATGAGCTTGCCTTCGAAGTCAAAGTAAAAAAATTATTCTTTACCTTGATATATTACCAGAATTTTTTGCGGACTTAAATCAATCATCTTCATCTGTGCGGTGCACCTCCACATTATGGTCTTTCCCTCTCATCGCTGATTTCCCATTGTCAGGATCATAACTGTTAGAACCCGGCTTGATATTTTGATCCCTTCCGTCTTCCGGCCCGAGCTGTGAAACAGAGGTACGGACTGCATTAGGATTAACAGGCACCCCGTTTTTTGACTTTAATTCCTCGCTGGCTGTTTTCATGACATCGGTATTTAAACAGGGTCAAAGTTAACGTTCATCAGGAAAAACTAGTTACAATATAACGGCTGAGAATTATATAATAGCCATCTGTTAGCCTTCTTAGGCTGCGCTATTAGTTATGGTCAAGCATAAGGTTGTTAGCTATTCTAAAATCTAAGCAGTCTAACAAATCTATTCAGACACTTCACTCGTCAATAAGCGCCCATTTACTCCACTCCTCCCAATTGTTTTCTTGCGTCTTGTCTCTTACTTCTTCCCTCTATTTTGTTAATATGGCAATTATATAAGCTTGCTAAATTATACTGTAATTTATACGCCTTCAAACAGTTCTAAATTTGACAATGTTTAATTTAAAAGTTTATTTACATAATGGAAAACACAAACAAAGGGAATCATGGTCAGCATGGCCGTGACCCACAGGAACAAAAAACGGATTCACGTTCAAACAGAGATGAAAACTCTGAATCTGAGAACAACAACCGGCAAAACACCGCAGGTTCCGGTCGCTCCGAAAGTGGCCGAAACTCTGAAAGCGACCAACGTGCGGGTGCAACAAGTCCGGGTCGTGCTAGTGAAAACCAAGCAGATTCAGGTTCAGATTTAAGCGCTAACGCAGATTCAGCCCGCTCACAGGAAGGAATGGATGCCTCTCAAAATTCCCGTTCTGGTGGGTATAACAGCCAGAACGAGGATTTGGGCAGCCAGGAAAACATAAGTAGCGCAGGTAGATCTGATGAGGCTGGGGATGCTGATGACTCTGATAATGCGGGTATCAATGGCCCCGGAAGATCGGAGCGATAAATTATAGGAACCGCTGCCTACCGGCGGCGGTTTTTACTATGTTTGGGCAGTTAGTAGAATAACAAACAATATAAAAGAAAGAATAAGCTACAATGGTCGGAAACAACATATCAAAAATTAGTGAAGCGATAGTAAAAGCCGCCCTCTCCACATCTACTATTATAAGTATGTTATGTGTAGTGCTGGCTTGGTATATGCTCGGTCCGTTATTACATTCCGGAACATGGGAACTCCTACGGTACAGGCTCAAATGTATAAAAGGAAGATTTTAGCATTCGAAAAACCTATGCTAACAAATCAAACCTATATTAAAATTAATTATATGGCATAATGGATACCATTTTAGACACGGTCCGCAATTTTGCATCAAAAGCGCATCAGGGACAAATGCGCAAGTATACTCCCGATCCCTACATAGTACACCCTATACGGGTTTCAGAAATTGTAATGCCTTATAACTCCCGCCTTCCTGTGTTGGCCGCGGCTTTATTGCACGATGTGGTAGAGGACACCGTAGTTAGTGAGACGGCGCTCTCTGTATTCCTTCATAATGTGATGGAACCGGAGGAAGCTGCCGAAACGTTACGCCTTGTTATGCAACTGACGGATGTGTATGTAAAAAGCCGTTATCCGCAACTCAATCGAAGAAAACGAAAGGAAAGGGAATTGGAAAGACTGGCCAAAATCAGCCCTGCGGCGCAGACAATCAAATATGCCGATATTGTAGATAACACTCGTGAAATTGCTTCCTTAGATCCGGAGTTTGCACCCGAGTATCTTGAGGAATGTTTGGCCATTTTGCAAAAGGCGAATCAGGGAGATTCCGTTTTGTATGCAAAAGCATTGGAAACCGTAAAGTCGGGCCTGTATGCAATAAAAAGGGATTAAATTTCAATGCTGTATATTCAGAAAAAAGAAATAAATTTACTGCAAATGATGTAAGCCACAGTACTAAAAGCTTATTATTGAAATGAATCGATTTACACTATCTGCAAAATTACTTGGTATTAAAATGATCTCTCCGCTACCTTATGTAAGGGTAGTTTTTTTCGTTGCCATTTTTCTTCCGCTTTCAATTTGCGGTCAGGTAATTCCCGAAAACATAACCAAGGTTTCCCGTTGTCATTGCTGCGCCTTAAAAAAAACGCCTCATACCATAAATTCAAAGATTGACGAAGATTCCGGACTAGCTGCCTGGAACGGGAAGCTGTGGACCCATAACGACAGCAGCAGGCAAACCCTTTTTGCCTTGGACAGCCTTAGTTATAACATACTCGAAGAATATGAACTACCCGTTAAAAATGTCGATTGGGAAGAAATAACACAGGACAGTCGTTTTCTGTATATTGGGAATTTTGGAAATAACGGAGGTGACAGAAAAGTGCTCCCCATTTACCGGATCAGCAAGGAAAAACTCTTGCAGCATCAGGTAGCGCTCGATACCATTTCCTTTGAATGGCCAAAGACCTCCGATTCGGGCAGCCCAAAACAAATAAATTTTGACTGCGAAGCCATGATTGTCGTAAACGATACCCTACTGCTGTTTACCAAAGAATATAAAGAGCGACGTTGCTCAAGAGTATTCAGGCTTCCTGCGACACCCACGCACCATATCGCGGAATATGTAACCACACTAAAGACCCGGACTCTAATAACCGGCGCCACCTATTTTTCCGAAAGCAGGCGTGTGGTATTATGCGGCTACAGCATGTTTTTATCACCGAGAATAGTGACCTTTACCTTATCGGGAACTAATGTTATAACCAAGGCAAAACAAATCAGGGTTAGGGGATACTTCAGGCAAAATGAGGGCGTTGCCACTTTCAATGGAACAGATTACTACCTGATAAGTGAAGCTACCAATTTAGTCTTTTGGAAGAATAAACCACTGATTAGTAAGGTTACGATTGAGCCGTAAGCGAATTACTGGTCGTCAGTTCGAGTGTTTTTTGTGTGACGCAGTGACCCGAGAGTAAGCGAATAGGCGAAGCAAACAAAAAATGACCCGAGGCTTTAGCCGAACGGAGCGAAGCTAATCGAGAACCGTTTGTGTGCGAAGCTTCTCGATACTATTTTTAAAACTACGAACTGGCGTTCCTACTTTTAAAAATCACTCGAAGTGACGCCCCATATCTAAATCGTCAGTTCGAGTGTCCCGATTTTTATCGGGATGTATCGAGAACCGTTTAACCAAAATCCTTCTTCGCCAAATTCACTAGTTCATCATAATCATCATTTATTAAGGCTTCTTTCTTTGCTTTTGACCACTTTTTGATTTGTTTTTCTTTCTCGATAGCTAAGTTAATATCTGTAAACTCACAATAGAAAACCAATGACAGTGGTCTTCGCTTAAAAGTATAGCAATCGGGAAAGTAACCGACTTCATGTTGAAACATGCGCTGGGTTAAATTACTGGTTACACCTGTGTAATAGGTGCAGTCTGAACATTTAAGTATATAGACATAGGATTGTTTCATGTACTAAAAGTAAGAAAAATAGTTTGTAAATGCTTCTCGATACTATTTTTAAAACTACGAACTGGCGTTCCTATTTTTAAAAATCACTCGAAGTGACGGTTGAATTTTCATATTGATTTTTTTATTGTCATTTCAGATTTTGTGAAGAATATAAAATAGGTTATTCCAATACTATTTACACGTCACTTCGAGTGTTTTTGGCAAAGCCAAAAATGTATCGAGAAGCTTCAAATCCGCTCATCCCCAAATTATCCCTATCTTTGCAGCCTGAAACAGAATATCATGACACACAAAGCAGGCTTCGTCAATATAATCGGCAACCCAAACGTTGGAAAATCAACCTTAATGAATGCGTTCGTTGGGGAGCGTTTGTCTATTATTACCTCTAAAGCACAAACCACCCGTCACCGGATTCTTGGAATTGTGAATGGGGATGACTTTCAAGTCATCTTATCCGATACACCTGGAATAATCAAGCCGGCATACGAAATGCAAAAATCGATGATGGATTTTGTAAAATCTGCTTTCGAGGATGCTGATGTGTTGATATATATGGTAGAGATTGGGGAAAAAGAGTTGAAAGATGAAGATTTCTTTACTAAAATCATCCACGCAAAGATTCCGGTTTTGCTGCTGTTGAATAAAATTGATAAATCCAATCAGGAACAATTAGAAGAACAGATTGCGTTGTGGAAAGAAAAAGTTCCGAACGCAGAGATTTATCCAATATCTGCTTTGGAAAACTTTAATGTAAAGGAAGTCTTTGCTCGTATATTAGAATTGCTACCGGTGTCGCCGGCCTATTATCCCAAAGATGCCTTAACCGATAAACCGGAACGCTTCTTTGTAAACGAAACCATTCGTGAAAAGATATTATTAAATTACGATAAGGAAATTCCGTATGCGGTGGAAATAGAAACGGAAGAATTCCTGGAAGATGAGAAAATCATCCGAATCCGTTCTGTAATTATGGTGGAACGAGATACTCAAAAAGGCATCATCATAGGGCACAAAGGCGGTGCCTTGAAAAATGTCGGTATGCAAGCAAGAGCAGATTTAGAAAAATTCTTCGGAAAACAGATTCATATTGAATTGTATGTTAAAGTAAACAAAGACTGGCGAAGTAATGCTTTTCAGTTGAGACGGTTTGGGTATAACCAGAAATAGATTGTTAGATACGCTTCGCTGTTAGATACGGCCTGCGGCCTTTAGATTATTAGACACGCTTCGCTCTTAGATTAATAGATTGCCCTGAAAGTCTAAGCCAGTCTAACAATCTAACAATCTAAGTAGTCTAAGCAGTCTAAAAAACCTATCTTTGCACCAAATTTAAAAAAACGCATGAACAATATAGTAGCCATAGTAGGAAGACCAAACGTAGGGAAATCTACTTTTTTTAATCGATTAATTAAAAGAAGAGAAGCTATTGTTGACTCGGTTAGTGGCGTTACCCGTGACAGGAATTATGGGAAAAGTGAATGGAATGGAAAAGAGTTTTCTGTAATTGATACCGGTGGATATATTAAAGGTTCGGATGATGTTTTTGAAGGTGAAATCCGTCGTCAGGTGGAATTAGCCATTGATGAAGCGGATGCTATCATTTTTGTGGTTGATGTAGAAGAAGGGATTACGCCAATGGATGCTGAAGTCGCCAAATTACTTAGAAAAGTGACCAAACCAATTTTACTGGCAGTAAACAAAGTGGACAATGCGATGCGTGAAAAAGACGCGATCGAGTTTTACAATCTAGGTTTGGGTGAGTATTTTACCATTGCCAGCATTAGCGGAAGTGGAACAGGAGAACTTTTAGATGAGTTGGTAAGAGTGTTACCGGAATTACCGGAAGTTTCAGAAGAAGAAGCTGCCTTGCCAAGATTTTGTGTTGTAGGAAGGCCAAATGCAGGAAAATCATCATTTATCAATGCCTTGATTGGTGAAGATAGATTCGTGGTTACCGATATTGCCGGAACAACGCGTGATGCTATTGATACAAAATACAATCGTTTTGGTTTCGAATTCAATCTGGTTGACACCGCCGGAATCCGCAGAAAAGCCAAAGTAAAGGAAGATTTAGAATTTTATTCGGTGATGCGTTCCGTTCGTGCCATTGAGCATTCCGATGTAATTATATTATTGATTGATGCTACCCGTGGTTTTGAAGGACAGGATCAGAGTATTTTCTGGTTGGCCGAAAAGAACAGAAAAGGGGTTGTAATTTTAGTAAACAAATGGGATTTGGTTGAAAAAGACACCATGTCAACACGTGATTACGAAAATAAAATCAAGGAAGAGTTAAAGCCATTTACCGATGTGCCTATTTTGTTTGTCTCAGCGTTGACCAAACAGCGTTTGTTAAAAGCATTAGAAACTACAGTGCAGGTTTTTGAAAACAGAAAACAACGTATTCAAACTTCAAAATTCAACGACTTTATGTTGAAGCTAATTGAAAGCCATCCGCCACCGGCATTAAAAGGGAAATACGTAAAGATTAAATATTGCATGCAGTTGCCAACGCCAACGCCACAGTTTGTGTTTTTTGCCAATTTGCCGCAATACGTTCAGGAAGCCTACAAGCGATTCCTTGAAAATAAAATTCGTGAAAACTGGGATTTCTCAGGCGTTCCGATTGATATTTATATAAGAGAGAAATAATAAAAAACCTCGTTCATTTAGAACGAGGTTTTTTATTACTTGGTCTCGTCAGTTCGAGTGTTTTTCTGGAATATAATGGAAGAAAAATCTATCGAGAACTATTGTTTGAAAAAAGGCTTCTCGATACAATTCGCCGCGGCGAATCACTCGAAGTGACGATACCGTCTACCAACTACCACCAGCACCACCTCCGGAAAATCCGCCGCCGCCAAAGCCACCACCGAAACCACCGCCACCACCAGAACTTCCTCCGCCGAATCCGCCGAATCCACCGCCGCTACTTCTGCCAAGGCTGCTCAACAGGATGATATCGGTAAGGCTCATTCCGCCACCGCTAGAGCCGGAGTTTCCTCCGTTGTTTTTACTTCTGGAAATAATAATGATGATAACTATTACGATGATGATGATGGGAAGAATGGGAAAGCTTTTGTCTTTCTTGCTTACTTTTCGTTCGCCTTTGTATTTTCCTGTGAAAACATCAAAGAGTGCATCGGCACCTTTGTCCAGTCCGTTGTAAT
This sequence comes from Flavobacterium sp., assembly GCA_043755965.1. Classification (GTDB taxonomy): domain Bacteria; phylum Bacteroidota; class Bacteroidia; order Flavobacteriales; family Flavobacteriaceae; genus Flavobacterium. The sequence continues at coordinate 7,305 of JAYURX010000165.1, forward strand.
AACTTCCGGCTTTGAACTCCGGTATAATAATGTTCCTGATGATTTCTCCGTTTTGCCCGGCTGTTAGCCGGTCTTCCAAACCATAGCCTGGGGCAATCCAGATTTTTCGCTCTTTAGCAGCCAATAAAATAAAAACACCATTGTCTTCCTTCTCTTGACCAACGCCCCATTCTTGACCCCATTTTGGTGCTAGGATTCCGATATCTTCACCTTTCAGACTCTCAATAGTTACGACCACAATCTGGGTAGAGGTAGAGTCGGAATACCGAATTAGCTTCTCCTCTAATTGCGTTTTTTCAGTAGCACTCAAGAGATTGGCATAATCATAAACCGAAGACTGGAAATCGGGTTTTTTCGGAATATCAAATTGCGCAAAAGTGGGTAAAAAACTTAACAACGCTACAACGAAAAAGAGGATTTGTAAAACTCCTTTGGAATTTGGAATTTTTTTATTTGGAATTTTCATGTTTTATCCTTTTGATATTTCGTTTGTAAGTTCGTCCAGGTCGTTATCCACATATGGAAAATGTTTCTTAAGCTGTTCTCCTGCATTCAGGATGCCATCGATTAAGCCTTGTTTAAAATCCCCGTGTTGGAAATGATTTTGCATGGCATCTTTGGTACAATTCCAAAAATCATCACCTACTTTTTCGTTAATTCCCTTGTCACCGTAAATAGCAAACTGGTGGCTTTTTACAGCAACATAAATGATAACGCCATTACGCTCTGAGGTATTTTCCATGTTAAGGGAACGGAATACTTCCATAGCCCTGTCGATAGCAGCCATGGAAGTTTCTTTTTCTATATGTACCCTGATTTCTCCGGAAGTATTTTTTTCGGCTTTGCCAATTGCCTGAACAACTTCCTGTTCTTCGGCCTTAGTTAGAAAGTCTTCTACTTTAGACATTTCGGTTAAAATTTAACATCTGGAGCTTTGTTGGCGCCTGCCTCTGCCTGGAAATATGGTTTTTCCTTTAACCCATACAAGCCCGCAAGAATATTTCTTGGGAATGTATTGATGTTATTGTTGTAAGGCTTAATGGCCTCGTTATAGCGCGTTCTCGCTGTTAAAATCTGGTTCTCTGTGCTTGCCAGTTCATCCTGAAGTTTCAGGAAATTTTGGTTTGCTTTCAAATCTGGGTAAGCCTCAACAGTTACCAATAATCTGGACAAAGCAGAGGAAACTCCAGACTGTGCCTGTGTAAAGGCAGCCATTTGTTCCGGAGTAATATTTGTTGGGTCAACAGTTATGGACGTAGCTTTTGCTCTGGCTTCAATAACCGCCGTTAAAGTACCTTGCTCATGTTTTGCATAGCCTTTTACGGTTTCCACTAAATTAGGGATAAGGTCAGTTCTTCTTTGGTAGGCTGTTTCAACATTCCCCCAACTTTCTTTTATGTTTTGATCAAATTTCACGGCTTTGTTATAGATTCCAGTAGCCCATAGGTAAAGCGCCAGAATTACAACTCCTACAATAATCCAAGGTAAAAATCTTCTTAAGTTCATGTTTGTTTAATTTAAGGTTATGTTTAATGTTTGTGTTTCTAATTTATTCTATTGTCTTAATACTTTATACTCAAAGCGTATTTTTTATACTCAATAATTGTGCTTTCACAGTTTCCAGTTTACTGATGATTTCAAACTTGTCAAGCGTTTTCTTTTGCCCTTCCTTCAAATGGGTTTTGGCGCCTTCCAATGTAAAGCCGCGCTCTTTTACCAAATGATAAATCAGTTGCAGGTTCTTCACGTCCTCAGGAGTGAACATTCGGTTGCCTTTCGCATTTTTCTTTGGTTTCAGAATGTCGAATTCCTTGTCCCAAAAACGGATTAGCGATGTGTTTACATTAAAAGCTTTGGAAACTTCTCCAATGCTGTAATATCTTTTGTCTGGATTTAGTTCTATATGCATACTATACTATTTTTTAAACTTACACTAGGGACTAAGTACTAATTACTAAGTACTAAGTACTTTCTTCAGCATTAGTCTAGAGATTGATTTTCTTGGTTAGCTAATTTTGAAATGGCAATATATTCTGCTGCCGATATATTTCCGTAATAAAAATTTATGGGATTAACCACTCGGCCGTCTTTATGGACTTCATAGTGCAAATGTGGTGCTTCACTTCTCCCGGTGCTTCCTACGTAGCCTATAACATCACCACGCTTTATCCTTTGTCCGCGTCGGCATTTGTATTTGCTTAAATGGCCATAGAGGGTTAAGTAGCCATAGCCGTGACTTATTTCAATGTGATTGCCGTAACCCGATTTGGAGTTATCTGCACTTACCACCACACCGTCACCAGTCGCGAAAATAGGCGTTCCCGTACTCGCGGTAAAATCCATGCCTTCATGCATTTTTCTAACTTTCGTAAAAGGGTCGTTACGGTATCCAAAACCGGAAGCAATGCGTTTTAATTGTTCATTCTTCACGGGCTGAATGGCCGGAATCGCAGAAAGCAATTTATTTTTTTCTTTAGCCAGTTTCAGGATTTCATCCAGGGATTTTGACTGGATAGCCAACTCTTTAGAAATTATGTCAACACGTTTTGAGGTTTTTATAACCAACTCAGAATTGTTATATCCTTCTAACTCTTTGTATCTGTTTACACCACCAAAACCAGCTTTACGTTGCTCGTTGGGAATAGGTGATGTGTTAAAATAAGCCCGGTAAATATTATTATCTCTGTCAGCAACATCGCTCAACACTTCATCTACTTCATCCATTTTTTTATTTAAAATGGCATAACGCAACTTCATCGTTTCAATTTCACGTGCCTGCAGTCTGTCTTTTGGAGTTTCTAAATAAGAAGAATTCAATAAGGCCACAAAACATAAAAAGCCAAACAGTGCGGAAGCAAGTAAAAACAAACCAATATATCCCAGCTTTTTGGACAGTTTTGGTTTTATTTTTCGGTAAGCCAAACTTTCGGTATCGAAATAATACTTTACTTTCTTCGCCATTTTTTATTTTATGCTATTTTTGTGGAAGTTTTAAAACAATGGTTATACGAACAAATTTAACAAATGTTTCAGTCAATCCCTAAATTTAATTTGAACTAGTTTAAATTCTATTGTCATCCTGTCCCGATTGCTATCGGGAGTCGAAGGATAGGAGCGAAACGTTCGGGCATTTTATAAGCTGTATTCCCGCTTTGTGTTGCAATCTTTTTCGTGTTCTCGATACATTTTGTTTCGTCACTTCGAGTGTTCCGCTTGCCGGAACGTATCGAGAAGCGAAACAAAATACTCGAACTGACGAAAAAGGATTTTCACTTCAACCTGCCTGCCGGCAGGCAGGTCGGGGCTAAAGAGGAGACCATTTTTTTAAATCTAATTATCTAAAGATCTAACAATCTAACAATCTAAAATGAAATCACAAGACATTCGTAAACAATTTTTACAATTCTTCGAATCCA
>JAYURX010000166.1:0-4439 GCA_043755965.1 Flavobacterium sp.
GAAATCGTGGCCGTGCAGGTGCATTGGGTGGCGCATCATGGAATTATTATGCAAAACAATGCGTAAAATTTCCCCCTTTTTAATCAGAATTTTGTCAGATTCCGAAACGACTTTGTTGTCCAGGCTCCAAACATAGCGATTCATATTTCCTGTAAGTTCAAATTTGAGTTCTCTAACGGGAGCGTCTTTTGATAATGCTGTGCTTGTTGGGGATTTTAGCATCGCATAGTTTAACGTCACGATATCGGCAAGTGCATTGGGATTGTAATTATTTCCCATATTTTTCATGTCGTGCCCCGCAGAGGAATCTTGTTTTTCATTCATTTCCATGGCTTGCATTTTATCCGGAGTCTCTTTTTTGGTTTTCTCTTTATCCATCTCCATTTCCATGGGCTTTTCTTTAGATCCTTTTTCTTGTGGCCCTGTGATTTCAGGATACATTACTGCGTTCATGTCCATCTGGTTCAGTGACATCTGCATTCCCATATCGTCAAGGTCGCCATTCATCTTCATCATATCGTTCATCATTTGCATGCCTTCGAAGTATTTCAGTTTGGGTAGAGGGGAGATAAGTTGTTTTATACCATTCCCAATATAAAGGGAAGTCGATTTTGTGCGGTCTTCCGGTGTGGCTAAAAATTCATAGGATGTATTCTCTGCAGGAATGGTCAGGATAACGTCATAGGTTTCAGAAACTGCAATGAGTAAACGATCTACGGCAACAGGCTCGACATCATTCCCATCATTGGCGACAACGGTAATTTTACCACCCGCATACGTTAGCCAAAAATTACTGGAAGCACCTCCGTTGGAAACACGTAATCTTACTTTGTCACTCGCCTTGAACTGTGAAAGCTGGCTTTCATTTTTTCCATTGATTAAAAATTTCTCATAGTAAACATCGCTTACATCCATAGCGTTCATACGCTTCCATTCATTTATAACTTTAGTTTTGAAATAACCCTGTTGTATTGCCTCACCATAACTTTGTGTTGTACCTTTTTTTATGGCAAACCAATCTGAGGCATTGTGCAGCATCCTGTGGACATTCTCGGGGTCGATATCGGTCCATTCGCTTAACACAACAGGAATTGTCGGAAGGTCGTCAATTCCTTCACGGAAATTGGGATCGGAGTTTCTTTTATTCATCACAAACGAGCCATACATCCCGATTTGTTCCTGCAATCCAGAATGGCTATGGTACCAGTGTGTACCATGCTGCCGGATTGGAAAGGAATATTTGTAGGTACTGTGTGGCTTTATTGGCATTTGGGTAAGATTGGGCACACCGTCTTCTTTATTAGGCAAAAACAAACCATGCCAATGCAATGCTGTTTCCTCGTCGAGTTCGTTATGGACATAAATCTCAGCTGTATCACCTTCAGTAAAGGTTAACGTTGGCATTGGTATTTGTCCATTTACCGCTATTGCTCTTCTTGATTTTCCGGAAAAATTTACCACTGTATCGCGAACATATAAATCGTATCGGACTACTTTTGGTGGCTCGTCTTTTATTATTCGTTTTTTAACAGGTGCTTTCACTATTGTTTCTTCCATGCTTTTCATGTCATGTCCCTTATCCGTGTCGGCTTTATTTGTAGTTGAAGATTTAGCTTTTGTTGACGTTTCCTTTTTAACAGGACTTTCTGCTTTTGGTTTTGCAGTTGCTTTTGGCTTAACCGTTTTTGGTTTTTCCTTTACCAAGGCCATTCCGCACTTAGGGCATTTACCGGGTTTTGGCGAATGGATTTCGGGATGCATAACACAGGTATAAAAAGTCTGTTGTGTTGTTTTATCTTGTGCATTTACAAGAGCCACTATTGAAAGAAAGACTATAGTCAGGACTAATTTTTTCATTTTACTTTAATTTAAAGTTTTAAATTTCGCAATCGTAAAGCATTTATAATTACTGATACCGAACTGAACGACATTGCCAAAGCGGCAATCATTGGTGATAATAGAATTCCGAAAAACGGATATAAAACTCCTGCAGCGACTGGCACTCCTAACACATTGTAGAAAAACGCAAAAAATAGATTTTGCTTGATGTTTCTCATTACAGCATGGCTTAAATTCTTGGCTTTTACGATGCCTTGTAAATCGCCTTTTACTAAAGTGATTTTGGCACTTTCTATAGCTACGTCTGTTCCGGTTCCCATTGCAATTCCAATATTGGCTTGTGCTAATGCCGGAGCATCATTTATTCCATCGCCAGCCATCGCTACAATTTTACCTTCTGCTTGCAATTTTTTAATTTCCTTGAGTTTGTCTTCGGGTAAGCATCCTGCTTTATACGAAGCTAATCCCAATTCATCAGCAACTGCTTTGGCAGTGTTTTCATTGTCCCCGGTTAGCATAATTACTTCGACACCTTGGCTCATTAATTCTTTAATGGCTGCTGCGCTTGATTCTTTAATGGCATCGAAAATGGACACAAAGCCAACAGCAACGCCATCAACTGCTATGTATGACACTGTTTTTCCGAGTTTTTGTTCGGCTATGATCTTGCTTTCTAAATCATCTGAAACTGTGGCTTTAACTTGCTCCATTAGTTTTTTATTGCCTAATGCTACTTTTTTGTTGGTCACTGTTCCTGTAACGCCTTTTCCTGCAACGGCTTCAAAATCTTTTACTTCGATTAATGAAACTGTTTTTGATTTAGCATAATTGACCACTGCTTGTGCTAAGGGATGTTCGCTGTATTGGTTTAATGAGGCTATGCTTTGTAATAAATCATCATCATTATTGTTAGCAGCATAAATTTTTTCGACAGATGGTTTTCCCTCAGTTATTGTTCCTGTTTTATCTGTAATTAAAACATTCACCTTATTCATGTTCTCTAGCGCTTCCGCATTTTTTATCAAAACTCCAGATTGTGCGCCTTTACCAACACCTACCATGACTGACATAGGCGTTGCCAAACCTAAAGCACAAGGACATGCTATGATTAGTACTGCAATGGCATTAATAAAACCATACACTAGAGCTGGTTCGGGACCAAACTTAGCCCAAATGAAAAAGGTTATTACAGAAATGATTACTACAATGGGTACAAAATATTTGGATATACTGTCTGCTAATTTTTGAATTGGCGCTCTGGAACGAGAAGCATCGTTGACCATTTGCACAATTTGAGAAAGCAAGGTTTCTGAACCTACTTTTTCAGCAATCATTACAAATGATTTGTTTCCGTTTATTGTTCCGGCAATAACATTATCGTCTTTCTTTTTGTCTACCGGAATTGGTTCGCCTGTAATCATGGCCTCATCAATACTGCTTTCGCCATCGGTTATTTTTCCGTCAACAGGAATTTTGTCTCCGGGCTTTACCCGCAGTAAATCGCCTTTTTTTATATCGTGGATTGATATTACTTTATCTCCTCCATCAGTTACCAAAGTGGCTTCGGTTGGTGCGAGTTTTAATAATTCCTTTATAGCGCCACTGGTTTGACTGTGTGCCCTGGCTTCTAATAGCTGCCCCAATAAAACTAAAGTTAGAATAACGGTTGTGGCTTCGAAGTATAATAAAACCGTTCCGTGTTCTGTTTTAAATTCACTTGGGAAAATATCAGGAAAAAACATTCCGACTAAACTAAATAGAAATGCCACTCCTGTACCAATTCCGATAAGGGTAAACATATTTAAATTCCATGTAATGATGGATTTCCAAGCCCGTACAAAAAAAATCCAACAGGCATAAAAAACAACAGGAAGTGATAAAATAAGCTGTACCCAATTCCATTTTGGGGCATCCATTATTCTAAACAAAGGATTGTTATGTGCCATTTCTGTCATGGCAATAGCGAAAATAGGGACTGTAAATACAACCGCTATTTTCATTTTCATGACCAAATCATTATAAGTCCTTTGGTCTTCGCTTTCACTTGGATTCATAGGTACTAAATCCATTCCACATATCGGACATGAACCCGGAGTTTCTTGAATAACTTCGGGATGCATGGGACAAGTATATAATGATTTACTTACCGTTAGTTCTGGCGCTTTCACTAAATCCATCCCACATAAAGGGCAGTCACCCGGTTTATCGTATACTTTTTCGCCTTCACAATGCATTGGACAATAGTATTTGCCATTAGCATTAACAGGTACATTCATTTCTTTTTTATCGCTATGGGAATGCGTAGTGCTACAAGATTTTGCAGTAGCCTCATTGGTTATTGCCTCTTGCGGCATTTTACCATTAGTCATATCTATGGTGTATTTTCCAACTGCTGTTAATGCTTGCTGCAACTGCGTCGTTTGAATATGCTTTTCCATAGTTATAGTAGCTATGGGTGGACTTAATGAAACTTTAGCTTCAATGCCCTCAATAGTATTCAATGCTTTTTCGACTTTGGCGCGACAACCATCGCAAGTCATACCGGTAATGCTGTAATTGTGTATCATCTTTTATCTAATTTTAATACAAATTTCTATCAT
>JAYURX010000167.1:0-1920 GCA_043755965.1 Flavobacterium sp.
GTTTTTTCAATTCAATGGATTTGGAGAATTGATGGATAGAGGCTATTTTTTTACCGGACCGGAGAGTAATATTGCCACCACATTTCTATACGTAATTGCGACGGTTCACCTGGCACATCTTGCCGGAGGATTAATTTGTCTTTTAATCATAATTTATAATCATTTTAAACAAAAATACAATTCAGGTCAAACGCTTGGAATTGAGCTAGGTGCAATGTATTGGCACTTTCTTGATTTCTTGTGGATTTGTTTGTTTTTCTTTTTATATTTCTTTAAATAAGAAAAAAAATCTAAATTTGGGAACTTTTTAACTTATAACTTTTATGGGAGCTACAGTTACTACTGGAAATAATACTGAGAATACTTGGGGTGGCGGAAATGAGCCAATGGGAGCAAGTTATGGCAAATTGATGATGTGGTTTTTCATCATTTCGGATGCTTTAACCTTCTCTGGTTTTCTTGCTGCGTATGGTTTTTCAAGATTTAAATTTATCGATAATTGGCCAATTGCCGACGAAGTGTTTACTCACTTTCCATTTATGCATGGTGTAGAAGCACCAATGTATTATGTGGCGTTGATGACTTTTATTTTGATTTTCTCTTCTGTAACCATGGTGTTAGCTGTTGATGCAGGTCATCACATGAAAAAGATGAAAGTGGCTTTCTATATGCTATTGACTATTCTTGGTGGTTTGATCTTCGTGGGTTCACAAGCCTGGGAATGGAAAAACTTTATCAAAGGTGAATATGGCGCGGTTGAAACCAAAGGCGGAAGCATCATCCAATTCGTAAACAAAGAAGGCGAAAGAGTTAAACTGGAAGAATTCGCTGTTCATCTTCCGGGTCAAAGAGAAGTATTGACAAGAGACAAAGGGAAATGGTTCATGAAGGATGAAGAAAGCTTAACAACTTTCTCTGTTGCAGAAGTTCAGGCTGGTTATAAAGCACATCCCGAATTATTGATTAGAACTGAAAAAATATACAGAGATACCGAAGAGGATAGAAAAAACACTAAACTGCAACCGGGTTTAAATTACAACAAACGCAGAGAAATCTTAACAAGAGCCGAATCGGATATTATGGTAGCTAATTCAGCTATTGTTGTTGAAGGCGCAAACTTGAAACACAACGAATACGGAAGTAAGTTGTTTGCTGATTTCTTCTTCTTCATTACAGGTTTCCACGGTTTCCACGTATTCTCCGGAGTTATTATCAACTTCATTATATTCTTAAACGTTGTTTTAGGAACGTATGAGAAAAGAAGAACCTATGAAATGGTGGAGAAAGTTGGGCTTTATTGGCACTTTGTCGATTTAGTTTGGGTATTTGTATTTACATTCTTCTACTTAGTTTAATTTTTTAGAAAATTTATATTATGTCACACGATAACACACACGAGCACGTCTCAAATACAAGAAGAATCTGGATGGTTTTCATCCTTTTATCTGTAGTAACTACAGTTGAGGTGTATTTAGGGATTACAAAGCCAAGTTTTTTATTCATGAACAACTTTATCAGCATGAACTTATTGAACTGGGTATTCATCTTGTTAACGCTTTACAAAGCATACTATATTGTTTGGGCTTTCATGCACATGGAAGGTGAAACAAGTAGTTTGCGTTGGTCAGTTGTTGCAACTGTCATTTTCCTTGTTTTATATTTACTATTTATACTTCTTGTTGAAGCAGATTACATTTACGAGGTTTTTAAAAACGCCACAATCAAGTGGAATTTTTAACACTATATTAATTCAAAAAATGTCCCGTCGAGTTATAGAACAAGACGGGATTTTTTTATTTTTGTACATTCATTTTTCACAATCCAAATGAAAAAAAATATTGTCCTTTTTGTCTTGTTTATTTTACCCATAGTTGCGTATCTTTTCTTTGCTTCTGGTGTAAATAGTTTTATTTCCCTGCC
>JAYURX010000168.1:0-1918 GCA_043755965.1 Flavobacterium sp.
CTGAAAAAGGGTTGGAAGTCCTTATCGGAATTGCCCGTTTCTGGCATCAGAGAGCAACGTTTTCTACAAATAAAAATCAGTACGTGATTCTTGGAGTCACCGGCCCGAATGAATACGAAAACAACGTAAACAATAATTTTTATACTAATTATTTAGCCAAATGGTGTATCTATTACACTGTGGAGCAAATTGAACGTGTAGAAAAAGAATATGGTTCAGATTTTAACCGAATCATGAGCAAAGTCAAATTAGACCCTACTGAGATTGGACATTGGAAAAAAGTCGCAGACCATATGTATTTCCCATTTTCGGAAGAACACGATGTGTATTTGCAGCAGGATGGATTCCTAGACAAAGAATTGGTAAAAGTCCACGACTTGGATAAATCGCAACGACCAATTAATCAAAAATGGTCCTGGGACAGAATCCTGCGTTCGCCGTATATCAAACAGGCTGACACGCTTCAGGGTTTCTATTTCTTTGAAGACCATTTCAGCAGGGAACAATTAGAAAAACATTTCGATTTCTACGAGCCATTTACCGTTCATGAAAGTTCGCTTTCTCCCTGTGTTCACTCGATTCAGGCGGCAACTTTAGGAAGAACGGAACAGGCTTATACATTCTATCTGAGAACGTCACGTTTGGATTTGGATGATTATAACAAAGAAGTTGAAGAAGGGTTACACATCACATCGATGGCTGGAACCTGGATGAGTATAGTAGAAGGTTTTGGCGGAATGAGAGTAAAAAATGATGCCCTTCATTTTGAGCCAAGAATTCCAAAGGAATGGAATGGTTATTCATTTAAAATCAATTTCAGAAACCAAATTCTAAAAGTTTCTGTTCACCAAAATGAAACCAAATTTGTGCTTGAAGGCGAAAGTCCGATTACCGTTTACGTAAATGGAACTGCGGTTTCTGTCGAGCCAAATAGCCTGGTAACTGTTTAAAAATAACAACCAAAACCCTTTCGGAACAATTCTGAAAGGGTTTTTTATTTATAACCTATGAAAACATTTTTCCTTTTCCTAATTTCTATTTCGGCTTTCGCTCAGATTGACCGTGTTGAACCACCATTTTGGTATGCCGGGATGAACCTTTCCAGCGTTCAAATTATGTTTTACGGAAAAAACATTGCACAATATGATGTTGCTGTATCCAATAATGTTGTAATCGAAAACATCAGAAAAACAGAGAATCCAAACTATGTTTTTGTAACTATCGACACTAAAAATGTTCCAGCTCAAGATTTAGTTTTCACGTTTAAAAATGGTAAAAAATCGATTACTAAAAACTATTCCCTTAAAGCAAGAAGAGAAAATTCCAAATTCAGAAAAAGCTACGACAGTTCAGATATGATTTATTTAATAATGTCTGACCGATTTGCCAACGGAAATCCAAACAATGATACCACTAAAGAAACTACTGAAAAGGGAGATAGAAAAAATCCTGGCGGAAGACATGGTGGTGATATTGAAGGTATTATTAAAAATTTAGACTATATAAAACAACTTGGAGCAACTGCCGTTTGGCCAACTCCAATTTGTGAAGACAATGACAAACAATATTCCTATCATGGCTATGGACAATCTGATGTATATAAAATTGACCCTAGATATGGAACCAATGAAGACTATGTTCAATTAAGCGCAGAATTACATAAGCGAGGAATGAAAAACATTATGGATTATGTTACCAATCATTGGGGAATAGAACATTGGATGATTAACGATTTACCAACTTACGATTGGTTACATCAGTTCCCAGGTTATGCCAGAACAAATGATCGAAAAACAACCCAATCTGATTTAAACGCATCAAAAATAGATGCCAAAATATGTGTTGATGGATGGTTTGTAAAATCTATGCCCGATTTAAATCAATCCAATCCTTTAGTGATGAATTATTTGACTCAAAA
>JAYURX010000169.1:0-4425 GCA_043755965.1 Flavobacterium sp.
CTCTTCCGTGGATTCCAGCCTTCGCGGGAAAGACAGAAGACTTATTATTTCTTCTTCTTTTCCTTCTTCTCTTTTTTCTCTTTTGCTTTAACTGTCGCTTTGTAAAGAGGTATAAAATAGGAAACTGTATAATTAAACCCTACGCCGAAGTCTCCATTATAGGTTCTGTTAAAGCCGGGAATATAGAGATTGTCAAAGTTGTTCGGACGGTTTTGGGAAACTAATCGGTTTAGCCTGACACTGAAACCTACAAAGACGTTATTAAATACTTCGGCCTTCATGCCTGCAACTACTTCTATCCATTGTGCTGATAAACCATCAAAGTTTTCGCCCGAGATTATCAACGGAGATTCTCCAAAATAGGGGTTGGGATTGTAAACCTGATAACTGTTTAGTGTCTGGCTAAAGCTACTCACGCCATAACGCAATCCAACAGAAATAATGTTTTCCATATCTCCCCAATTCTGAAAGGAGTTATAATCAAACCCTACTTTTAAATAGGTTCCTTTTGTAGTAAAGTTTACCAGGTCGTCATCAACTGTTTTGTTTTCGTTGCCAATTTCGCCCGCCAGATAATGCCTGCGTGTCACACGATAATCGCCAACAAGTTCTAATCCGCGGTAATCCGTTTCATAAAACGAACGCGTTAGTTTGAATAAATCAACACCTAAACGCAAACCATAGCGCTCTTTTTTTAACGGAATGCTGTCTTTTTTTGTGGTTGTTTCTTCCTGAGCATTGCCTGCAACTGAAAGCAATACCAAAGCAATACTAAAAGTAAATTTTGATATGTATTTCATTTTCGGTTTCAATGTTTGTTGTTTGTATGTTAATGTCCTTTATCCAAAAAGCATTAGGTATTGCCGCATCCGTGAGTATGACACCGTTAGGTGAAGGAGTCAGTTCAAAAATGGTTTTGTAACCGCATGCCCTCGAAAGAAAAACGTTTTGCCTGCTATAATTAAATTGTAACGAATCCAGATCGGCACCCGTTGGACTTGTGCTGTTTAGTACCAAGGTGTATTTGGTTGTATCTTGAGTAATATCTAATGGCAATTCTATTTTGCTCACACCATTAAAAGTGCCTAATGCCGCCTGACCTTCTCCGGTAACCAATACGTTTACAACCGGTTTCAGATTCGACGGATTCGAAATGTCATAAAACTCCAATATCAATCGGGGTGTAGTTTCCTCTGTGCATATATCGTCCTTTTCGCAACCAGACAAAGTAATTGTTATAAAGAGCAGAAATAATATTTTTTTCATATTTGTATTTAGTTGAGTTTTCAGTCTCAGTCTCAGTTTTCAGTTTTTGCTGCCTACTGCGACTGCGTACTGTAAACTATCTTTTCTCCAAAAGTACAACATTTTCCACATGATGCGTTTGCGGAAACATATCTACCGGTCGGACGCGTGTCACTTTGTATTGTCCATCCATCAACGCCAAATCTCTCGCCTGTGTAGCAGAGTTACAACTTACATACACGATTTTATCGGCACCAATCTTTAACAATTGCTCCACAACATCTTTGTGCATTCCATCCCGTGGCGGATCGGTAATGATAACATCGGGTTGGCCGTGTTGCGCAATAAAATCATCGTTGAATACATTTTTCATATCGCCAACATAAAACTCACAATTGGTAATAGCGTTGCGTTTGGCATTTTCCTTAGCATCAGCAATCGCTTCAGGAACGGCTTCTACGCCAATTACTTTTTTAGCTTTTTTGGAAACAAACTGCGCAATGGTTCCGGTTCCGGTGTATAAATCGTAAACGACTTCATTGCCGGTCAAACCTGCAAATTCGCGTGTGATTTTATACAACTCATACGCCTGGTCCGAGTTGGTTTGGTAAAAGGATTTTGCATTGATGCTAAACTTCAATCCCTCCATTTCTTCCAAAATATAATCTCGTCCTTTGTATAATTTGATATCCTGATCGTATAAAGTATCGTTGGCTTTGCTGTTGATAACGTATTGTAGAGAGGTAATTTGTGGAAACGTTGCATGGATAAAATCCAATAACAATTCACGCTGCGCTTTATCTTCCTGAAAGAACTGAATCAGCACCATGATTTCTCCCGTCGAAGCGGTTCTAATCATCAGCGTGCGCAACAAACCTTCGTGATTTCTGGCATTGAAGAATGCCATGCCATTTTCCGTTGCAAACCGTTTGATTTCATTTCTGATGGCATTTGACGGATCTTCTTGCAGCCAGCATTTTTCAATATCCAATATTTTATCCCACATTCTCGGAATATGAAAACCTAATGCGTTTTTTGTTGCACCGTTTTGTGTTGCACCGACATTAATGTCGGTGTCATTCAGAGATTTCATCTCAGATTCTGTTCTCCAGCGTGTGTCCGAAAACCCAAACTCCATTTTGTTTCTGTAGAAGAATTGTTTTTCTGAACCTAATATGGGTTCAAAATCGGGTAAGTCAATTTTACCGATGCGTTTCAGGTTATTGTACACTTCCTGATTTTTGTAGAATAACTGTTGGGCGTAATTCATGTTCTGCCATTTGCAGCCACCGCAGGCACCAAAATGCACACAAACGGGTTCAATACGGTTTTCAGAATAAGAGTGAAACTTAATGGCTTTACCTTCAAAATAGGATTTTCTTTTTTTGAGGGTTTGCACATCTACCACATCGCCGGGAACGACGTTGGGTATAAAGATGACCTGGCCTTCAGGAGCTTTGGCTACCGATACGCCTTTGGCACCGGCATCCAAAACGGTTATGTTTTCAAAAATGACTTTGTTGGTTTGTTTTCTTCCCATGGCGCAAAAGTAGAATTTAATTACGAATTATAAATTACGAATTACGAATTAGGGTCTTGTTTATAATTTCCAGTTGGTTGTTCTGGTCTTATGTCAATTCGTAATTCGTAATTCCCAATTCGTAATTTTTTTTCGTTTTCTTAAGGTTAAATTAATTTTTATAAAATTAATAGTATTTAACTGATTTTGGCATTGTGTTTGGCTTTTGGTTTTTACGAAAAAATTTAATTGTCTAATTTAAAAACCAAAAAAGATGTCCAGACAAAATTTAATTTCAGCCGAAGCAGCAGATGCAACAATTGCAGCTGCTATTCAAAGCATCAAAGATGTAAAAATTGATTTCCCATTCCTGATTAACCTTTCGGTTACAGAGAGAAAGAGATTCAGAAAGATGGGACCAAAGAGTGTAGATTATGTAAACGATAATCTAACGGGAGCCAACCAATTCCCGAACAGCTTACCAGGTGATTTTCCGGTAGCCGAGTTTGCAAAGGATGTTACTTTAATCAACAAATTGTATCCTTTATTGGTAGCCTCGCAATCGCTGACCGAAGGATTGAATGACACCCTTCTTGCCTTAGGCTCCGATGCCATGAAACAGGGCGATGAAGTTTACGGATTTTTAAAACTTGCCGCTAAGACGGATGCCAATGCAAAAGCGTTAGTGCAACAGATTGGACGAAGATTTAATGGGCAGGGAAACTTTAAAACACCGTAATAACATGAATGATTAATACAATTGTAAAGGCGCGATAAATCGCGCCTTTTTTATTTATAGATTTTTACAGACCTTCAATTCACCTTTTTAGGGAATGCAATCCCTTCCGAAGTGAATGCATTCCCTTATTTACTGATTGCAATCCCTCCAGAAGTGAATGCATTCTCTTATTTAGAGATATGATATCCCTTATTTACGCATTGCATTCTCTCCTGAAGTGAATGCATTCCCTTATTTACTCATTGCAATCCCTTATTTGTTAATTGATAACCCTTCGGAAGGGATTGCATTGTGTTCGGAAGAGATAGTGAGGTTTTTAACTGTTGTTGTAGGAAATTGTTATATTTGAAATAATTATCAGAATGAATTTATTTCGACTATCGATTCAGAAATAGAGTATTAGCAAATTTATTCGGGTATAAATAAGTTATATGCCATTTTAAAAAAAACTTAACAATGACAAATCTACTAATTGATACATCTGTTTGGTTGGAAATTGCAAAAACGACGAAAGGTGAAAAAATTCTAAGTTTACTGGAAGAATTCATTGAAGCTGATGAAGTTTTATTAATAGTTCCCGAAATTGTAATTGAAGAGTTTAATAGAAATAAAGATAGAATTATTGTTGATGCAGGTAAAAGTTTATCAAGTCATTTTGACAAAGTTAAAGAAATGTTTGTAAAGCATGGTGGCGAAAAAAACAAAGAAGTTGTATTAGCTCAATTAAATGATTTAAACCATAAAATTCCAACTTTAGGAGAATCTGTTTCCTCTTCCCTTCAAAGGATTGAAAAGCTTTTTTCTCAATGTGAAATCATTAAAATAACAGATGAAATAAAGTTAAGAGCTGTACAAAGAGCAATTGATAAAAAAGCACCATTTCATTTATCAAAAAACAGTATTGGAGATGCTATAATTGTAG
>JAYURX010000170.1:0-4420 GCA_043755965.1 Flavobacterium sp.
CCTCTATAAATTTCGAGCATTGATGATGAAGTAAAAATAACATTTAATGAAGGAAAATTATCATAAATTAGTTTAATTTCTCTAGACCAATTTGGATATTTATGCACTTCATCAAGTAATAAATGAATTCCTCCAGTATCTGAAAACTCTTTTGCTAAATAATATAATTTTTTGTCTAAAAAGTAAATATGATCTAAACTAACATATAATGTTTTTTCTAAATCAAAATTTTTCTTTGCGATTTGTAATAATAAAGTAGTTTTTCCTGCACCTCTTGCTCCTTTTACTGCTATCAATTTATTATTTAAATCAATATCATTCACTAAATAACGTTGAAAATCTAAAGATAAAGTTGCTATTTTTTGCTGTGATTCAAATTTTAATTCTTCCATAATTAACTATTTAGAAGCGCAAATATAATAAATTGTTGTTTGTAAACAACATTTTTTATGTTATATTGTTATTACAAAACAACAATAAATATATTTTATTGTTAAGTCAACACAACAATTACTTAGTTTTTCCACCAACAATAACCACAATTTCACCTTTTGCAGGTTTAACTTCATAGTGTTTTAAAACTTCTTCGGCAGTTCCACGAATAGTTTCTTCGTGCAGTTTAGACAATTCTCTAGAAACCGAAATTTGTCTTTCTGCTCCAAAATATTGAGCAAATTCTGCCAAAGTTTTATTTAATTTGTGTGGAGAAACATAAAAAATCATCGTTCTGGTTTCTTCAGCAAGTGCTAAAAATCTGGTTTGTCTTCCTTTTTTATCTGGTAAGAATCCTTCAAAAACAAATTTGTCGTTGGGCAAACCACTATTTACCAAAGCTGGCACAAAAGCGGTTGCGCCAGGCAAACATTCGACAGGAATTTTATTTTCTACACAAGCACGAGTTAATAAAAATCCAGGATCAGAAATTGCTGGCGTTCCTGCATCAGAAATTAATGCAATGGTTTCGCCAGATTTTAATCGTGCAATTATATTTTCAATAGATTTGTGTTCATTATGCATGTGATGACTGTGCATGTGCGTGCCAATTTCAAAATGTTTTAGCAATTTCGAAGATGTACGTGTGTCCTCGGCAAGAATTAAATCGGCTTCTTTTAAAACTTTTATAGCTCTAAAAGTCATGTCTTCAAGATTGCCAATTGGCGTTGGAACTATATATAATTTCGACATTTAGGCAAATTTTTTCTCTATAATTTCCATAAAACGCTCTTGATATTCTTCTTTTCCACTCCAATCATTATAGTCTGGTTTTACCATATCATCTATAAATTCTTGTGCTTCTTGCATTGTATCAAATGTATTTAATTGAGAAATTACTCGGTTATAATCTTCATTACTGTCTGCAAAAAGATTTTTTACAAAAGCAATTCTATCATTTAAACCCACATTTATTCCAGCAGATAATTTCTCGTTTAAAGTTTTAATCTGAACTTGATTCAGATTCTCAACAACTTGAACTTGATTCAGATTCTCATCAACTTGAACTTGATTCAGATTCTCATCAACTTGAACTTGTGCAATTTCAACTTTATTTACGGCTTCTTCTTTTACTTCTTCTACTATTTTAGAAATTGAAGTTGCAACATTACCTGGTTTATCAAATATTGGTTCGGTATAATTTTGACCTAATAAATCTTCAAACGAAATTTGTTTTGGTTCTTGTTTTAAAGATTCAAATGTAATTTCTTTCTCAATCTGAACTTGATTCAGATTCTCAACTTTTTTGTAACTTTTTTTAATTTTTTAACACCAATAAAGCAATCTGAAAAAAAGTGATGATTTTCATTATTTTTATCGAAATTTACAACACCATAAACCAACCTGAATGTTACTATACTTAAGACTGCTCAAAGAAAGTTTTGCTTTTGCCATGAATGCGTTGCGCAACAACAAATTGCGAACCATGCTTTCTTTGTTGGGTGTGACGATTGGAATATTTTCTATCATTGCAGTGCTGGCCGCTGTTGATTCTTTGGACAGAAAAATAAAAAAGGACTTAAGTTCTTTAGATAAAAACACAATGTATTTAACGAGTCGGTCTTTAGGGCCAACCGATGTTCCGCGTTGGAAAAGAGAGCAGTTTCCCACCGTGAAATATGAAGAATATCAATACCTGAAAACAGCCTTAGACAATGTTGAGAATTCTTGTTTTCAATATTTCACGAATAGTCAAAATATCAAGTTTGAATCAAAAACGGTTTCCAATGTAAACATGGTTCCGGTTACGTATGAATTTGTGGATATTCAAAGAATGGAGTTTTCTAAAGGAAGATTTTTCAATGAATTAGAATCTAATTCAGGAAAGCAAGTAGTGATTTTAGGGCATGATATTGCAGAACAACTTTTTGAGAATATTGACCCGATTGGGAAAACGGTGCGCATATATGGTAATCGCTTTACCGTTATTGGAGTTACTAAAAAGAAAGGTTCCGGAATGGATATAGGCGGTGGCGATGATACTTCGGCTTTTCTTCCTTCAAATTTCCTCAGGAGTTTATATGGAGATAATAATGAAAATGTATTATGTGTAGTTGTAATAAAACCTGAGAAAGGCGCAGATATAAATGGATTAAAGGGAGAGATTTCACAGAAACTCCGCAATTACAGAGGTGTAAAGCAAGGAGAAATAGACAATTTTTTTATTAATGTTTTATCTGGACTTACTGATAAAATTGATGAAGTACTTTCTATGATTCGTTTTGGCGGAATTATAATAAGTCTCTTTTCGTTTTTAGTTGGTGGTTTCGGAATTGCCAATATTATGTTTGTTTCCGTGAAAGAAAGAACCAATTTAATCGGAATTCAAAAATCATTGGGAGCCAAAAATAAATTTATTCTTTTTCAATTTTTGTTTGAAGCGATTATTCTTTGTGTATTTGGTGGAATTATAGGTTTGCTGATAGTCTGGCTTTTAGCAATGCTGCTCACCAATTTACTGGACTTTGAATTTGTTTTAAGCTTCTTTAATATTCTTATAGGTTTTGGTTTGTCTATGATAGTAGGTTTATTATCCGGAATTCTACCAGCTATTTCTGCTTCGCGATTAGATCCTGTTGAAGCGATTAGAAGCGGGATTTAACAAAAAAACACAAAGTATAAACTTTGTGTTTCAATATTGTCATTCCCGCGAAGGCGGGAATCTACCTATCGTATGTTTTCATTTAAAATCAAATCGATATATAAATTAATTTTGTCTTTCAGTTCTTTTCGTGGAGCGATGAAATCAAGGAAACCGTGGTCTAAAACGAACTCTGCCGTTTGGAAACCATCCGGTAAATCCTTTCCGGTCGTATCACGAACAACTCTTGGACCCGCAAAACCAATTAAAGCGCCAGGTTCAGAAATATTTACGTCGCCAAGCATCGCATAAGAAGCGGTTGTTCCACCCGTTGTTGGGTCTGTACACAAAGAAATATACGGAATTTTAGCTTCGGCTAATTGCGCCAATTTTGCAGAGGTTTTTGCTAATTGCATCAACGAATAAGCCGCTTCCATCATACGCGCGCCACCCGATTTTGAAATCATTACAAAAGGTACTTTGTTTTTGATAGAATAATCAATACCGCGGGCAATTTTTTCACCAACAACGGCGCCCATGGAACCACCAATGAAAGCAAAATCCATACAGCAAACTACCAAATCATTCCCTTTTGATTTTCCAACGGCAGTCCGAACAGCATCTTTCAATCCTGTTTTGTCCATAGCGTCTTTCAAACGGTCTGAATATTTTTTAGTGTCCACAAACCCCAATGGATCTTTTGATGTCATCTTAGCATCCAATTCCTTGAATTCGTTATCATCAAATAAAATTTCGAAATATTCTTTACTGCCAATCCTAACATGGAAATCATCCTCTGGGCTTACCCAAAGGTTTCTGGCCAGTTCGTCCTGGTCAATAATTTTTCCTGTTGGCGATTTATACCAAAGTCCTTTTGGAACGTCTTTTTTATCTTCGGTTGCGGTAGTGATACCTTTTTCTGTTCTTTTAAACCAAGCCATATGTTTTAATTTAGGAATTAGGGAATCAGGAATCAGGATTTTTAAATCCTTAATCCCAAATCCTTAATCATAATTTATAAAGTATTAACGTTATTTAAATCAGCAAATGCCTGCTCTAATCTTTTGTTGAAAGTCATTTCGCCTTCGCGTATCCATTTTCTTGGATCGTAGTATTTTTTATTTGGAGAATCTGCTCCGTCCGGATTTCCGATTTGGGTTCTAAGGTAATCAATATTGTTAACCATGTAATCGCGAATTCCTTCGGTAAAAGCAAACTGTAAATCGGTATCAATATTCATTTTGATTACACCATAGGAAATTCCTTCTCTGATTTCTTCTAATGTAGAACCGGAACCACCGTGGAAAACAAAGTCAACTGGATTATGACCTGTGCTGAATTTATTCT
>JAYURX010000171.1:0-1911 GCA_043755965.1 Flavobacterium sp.
ATAAAAACCGTTTTTTTATTCTTTTTGATGATCAAATGGTCTCGATACCAAAAAGCAATTTTGCTGATAATCCCAAGTGCAATAAAGGCGGCGATGACAAACCACAGAATGTATTTCTGAGAATTCGGAACTACAATCAATGCCACCAAAAGAGGTCCAAGTGCCGTCCCAAAATTACCGCCAACCTGAAATATGGATTGTGCCAAACCTCGTTTTCCGCCTGATGCCATGTTGGAAATCCGTGCCGATTCCGGATGAAAAATAGACGAACCTATTCCAATCAAAACAACAGAAAGTAAAATCCAATAGAAATTATTGGCAAACGACAACGAAACAATTCCGGCCATGGAAAACAGCATCCCATAAACCTGAGAAAAAGGTTTAGGATGTTTGTCTGTATAATGACCAACGAAAGGTTGAAGCAGCGACGCTGAAAATTGGAAAGCGAAGGTAATTAATCCAATCTGTGAAAACGAGAGTTGATAATTCTGCTTTAAAATTGGATATATCGAAGGAATTATCGCTTGGATTAAGTCGTTCAGCAAATGGGCAAAACTTATTGAAAAAAGTATGGAATATACTGTTTTTTGCAACAATTCCTTACTTTGCGAAGTGGTATCAATAGTAGTTTCCATTTAAAATGTGTTTAAAATAAAATACCAAAAAGCCAGTGTCAGGAAAGATAGCGGTATTCCGATGCCAACCATCATGCTGCTTAATTTTGGTTTTAATCCGTAATTTGAAGCTAAAATTGCTCCCGTAATCATTGGCGCCATTGCCGATTCCATGACGGAAACATCTACCGCTAAACCTTTGCCACCCAATATAATTTTATAAAGCAAAAAGAAAATTGCCGGTGTAATAATTAATTTAAAAAACAATCCTAACCTAAGGAATTTCCAATGCTGACTTCGTTTATCTATTTTTAATTGCAATCCAACTGCCACTAAAGCCACTGGTGTTACCGTTGCTCCCAGTTTTTGAAAAACAGTTTCAAAATGTTCATTAAAATCAAGTTTTAAAACGTTCATAACAGACGCAAGCACAAAAGCAATAAAAGGTGGAAACAGCAAAATCTTTTTGACAATTTCGTTTGGATTTGAATCACCTTTGGAAAAAATGCCGGCTGTAATAATTCCCAGCGTTGCCATGACCACAAAGGAACCTGGTTGATCGACAATGATAGCTGTTTTCAGGCCTTCTTCTCCATAAAGCGCCTGAATTATTGGAAAACCAACAAAAGAAGTATTCCCTAAACCAGCCGTAATTGTCAGGCACCCTATTAACCGATTGGGCCAGTTTAATCTTTTTCCGATAATATAGAAAAAAACAAACGACAATACAAAACCAATCCAGGCAACGCCTAATGGATATAGTAAATCGGCAGAAATCGAAACTTTAGGAATATAGTACAAAGCCAGAGCCGGCAAAGCAATATAAATTACAAATTGGTTAAGTGCTAAGTGTCCGTTTTTTGGAAAAGCTGCCACTCGTTGCATTCCCAAACCCATTATCAGACAAAGAAAGACTAATAGAATGTTATCCATTCGAAGTGATACATTTATTTGCAAAGGTCGGAAAGTTTGTTTTATTACACAGAGATTCACAGAGAAAAAATTAAAGATTCACTGAGTTTTAAAAAGCTTCTCCGTGAGTCTCTTTAAAATCTCTGTGAATCTCTGTGTAACAATTGAAAAACTTCCGTAAAGGTTTCTTAAAAAATGAAGCCTCAGAATTATTAGGAAACAATATTTTATTAAATTTACCCAAATGATTTTCCCTTGAACGAAAAGCAAAACAAAAAATCAGCACTACACGAAAAAGAAGGTATTCCGCAACCGGAAAGTTTCAGCGCTTCTTCATTGGCGAAAATTTCCGAAAGCAGAAAACTACAACCCTCGTCAACGGAGT
>JAYURX010000172.1:0-4396 GCA_043755965.1 Flavobacterium sp.
GTGGAAACTCCAGCCGAAGCTACTTCCAATGCGTAATCCTGTTCTTCGCGGTCTAAATTATTGTCAATAACCCGACTGATATCTATACAATCCTGCAAATTTACACCATTATCGCCATCTAAAGTCACTATCACTTTTAATGTTTCTGTAACTGTTAAATCAACCAGAAACAAAGAAGGTTTTCCCTTTAATCCTTCTTCCAATAACTCTAAAATTTTATCTCTAAATGCCATAGTTGTATAAAAAGAGGGAAGCAGTGCTTCCCTCATTATTTAATTTTGAATGGTAAATAACGGTGCAAATATAGTTATTTTTTTATAAACCAAAAATTGTTAACATATCAAAAAAAAATAATACCTTTATTCTATAATTATTTACAATCCAAAACTTACTTTTTATTATGAAAAAAATCTTAGTACCTACGGACTTTTCAAAGCATGCTCATTATGCTTTAAAAGTTGCTTCACAAATTGCCCGGAAAAATGGAGGGGAAATTTTATTATTACACATGTTGGAATTACCTCATCAGGCAGGAGATGCTATTGGAAGCGGTCACGATTTGCCTGAAATAATGCTTTTTAAAAATTCCGCTATAAACAGACTGGAAGAGTTAATGGATGACGAATGTTTAGATGGATTAAAAGTTTCTGAAATTATCCAATTTGAATTGGCTTTCGAAGGAATACTTAAAATTAGCAAAAAAAATGACATTGATTTAATTGTAATGGGTTCACATGGCGCAAGTGGTTTTAAAGAAATGTTTATTGGTTCCAATGCAGAAAAAGTAGTTCGACATTCGCCAGCACCGGTTTTAATTATTAAAAAAGATGTTGGAGAATTTAATGTAGATAAGTTTGTTTTTGCTTCTGACTTCGCTGACGAAATAAAAAAACCTTTTGCCAAAGTAGTTGAGTTCGCAAACAAATTTGGGGCAGAATTAGAATTAGCAATGATTAATACTCCTAGCACTTTTAAACCAACTCATGTTGCAGAAAAGATTATGAAAAATTTTGTTTCTAATTTTACCATAAATAAATATTCGCTCAATATATACAATGATAAGAATGTTGAAAGTGGCATATTGCATTTTGCGGACCATATTGGTGCTGATTTGATTGGCGTTTGTACACATGGAAGAAAAGGACTCTCCCACTTTTTTAACGGAAGCATTAGCGAAGACTTAGTAAATCATGCGTTGCGTCCTGTGGTGACTTTCAAAATATAAATACTATTTCTTAAAAACAAAAAAATCCTCTCAGATTGAGAGGATTTTTTTGTTGGTCTACTAGGACTCGAACCTAGAAAGACTGCACCAAAAACAGTTGTGTTACCATTACACCATAGACCAATTTACTTAACGCGAGTGCAAATTTAGTACAAAATTTATTTTACACAAATAAATAAACATAAAAATTAAAAACTAAACTTAAAATCAACTCTATATGGATCACAATAAACTTGAAATTAACCCGTTACCCTATTTAAGAAAATTTTGTTAATGCGAGTTTCCTTGCGTTAAAAAAAATAGTTTCTTTGTAGGATTAAATAAAACCTTCACTTCATATCTATATGATGAATTTTAACTTCAATAAATGGAATACCATTCTAGGATGGACAACATTTGCAATTGCCTTAATTACTTATTCGCTGACCGTTGAACCTACCATGAGCTTTTGGGATTGCGGTGAATATATCTCGACAGCTGCAAAACTGGAAGTTGGACATCCGCCAGGCGCACCTTTATTTCAGATTCTTGGGGCTTTCTTTGCCATGTTTGCCCTTAATAAAGAAAGTGTGGCTTTGATGGTAAATATGCTGTCTGTGTTTTCAAGTGCTTTCACTATCCTGTTTATGTTTTGGTCATCCACTATATTATTAAAAAAAATTGTTTCCCAATACACAGAAATCGACAAAAATAAAGCAATCGTTATTCTTGGAAGTTCATTTGTCGGTTCTTTAGCTTTTACTTTTTCTGATAGTTTTTGGTCCAGCGCTGTTGAGGCCGAAGTATATGCTATGGCATCCTTGTTTATTGCATTGCTTTTTTGGCTTGGATTGCGTTGGGAACAAGACATGCATACACCAAAAGGCAATCGTTGGTTATTGTTAATTTCGTTAATGGTTGGGCTTTCGTTTGGCGTGCATTTCATGGCGTTATTAACCATTCCGGCAATTGGGTTTTTGTATTACTTTAAAAATTTCAAAACCATTACTGTTACCAATTTTATCATTGCCAACATTATAATTGTTGCCATTTTATTATTCATTTTCAAACTATTATTGCCTTATACTTTGGCATTCTTTGGGAAAATGGAAATCTTTATGGTCAACAGCATTGGATTGCCGTTTGATTCGGGAACTATATTTGCGCTGTTGCTGATTGTTGCATTCTTCTACTTTGGATTAAAATACACCCGGGAAAAAGGACATCCATTTTATAATACCGGATTATTGTGTGTTCTTTTTGTACTTATTGGTTTTTCAGTTTGGATGATGTTGCCAATACGTGCCAATGCCAATGTGGTTATCAATGAAAACAAACCTTCAGATGCTGCCGAAGTTTTAGCATATTATAACAGGGAACAATATGGCGTAAACCCATTGTTTTACGGCCCACAATACACAGATACTTTTGCCGGTTTAGACAAAGACAAACCTTATTTAGATAAAGCGCCCAACTATGAAAGGGATTATAAAACCGGGAAATATGTGATTGTAAATAATTACAAAAACGCCGAACAAAATAGTGATAATGCTCAAAAGGCAATTCTTCCAAGACTTTGGAGCACTGACCATATTGACAATTATATTCAGTTTACCGGAGTTCCAAAAGTGGAACTAAATCATGACTATCCTTACGAAGAGGACTTGGCACAATACGGTGTCGACATTGATAGTTTAAGCGAAGAGCAGGTTGCGATGGCAGTTGGCCAGTTAAAAGACGAAATGAGCAAAACTATTGCTGAATTTAAATCTGCCTACGCTCAGAAAAAAATTGACAACGAAGATTATGTTTCATTCCTGAAAAAATACGGCGATTATATAACTGTAGAAAAACCGTCAGCCTGGGACAATTTTAGTTTTATGGTAGAGTACCAGTTTGGCTATATGTATGGCAGGTATTTGCTTTGGAACTTCGTGGGAAGGCAAAATGATGTTCAGGGAAAATATGATAATCTTGATGGGAATTGGTTAAGCGGAATTAAGTTTATCGATGAAATCCATCTTGGTAAAGGAACACAGGAAAATCTCCCTGATGATGTTAAAAACAATAAAGGTAGAAATGTTTACTTTTTCCTGCCATTCTTAATTGGGCTAATTGGGCTAATGTATCATGCTCAAAAAGACTTAAAAAGCTTCTATGTGCTTCTGGCATTATTTTTATTCACAAGTATCGCCTTAAAAATATTCCTGAACGAAAGACCATTTGAACCTCGTGAACGGGATTACGCATTAGTTGGTTCCTTCTATGTTTTTGCTATATGGATTGGTTTTGGGGTTTATGCCATATACGAAATGATAGCCGAGAAAGTAAAATCAAAATTAGTTGGGCCAATTGTAATTGGAGCCTGTCTTTTGGCTGCGCCAATTTTAATGGCATCTCAAAACTGGGATGATCATAGCCGTGCCAAAAAATATACCGCACTTGCCATGGCAAAGAACTATCTCGAATCCTGTGATCAAAATGCGATACTGTATACCATTGGTGACAATGACACTTTCCCGCTTTGGTATGCCCAGGAAATTGAAGGCATTAGGACTGATATCAAAATTGTGAACACGCAATTGTTCATGACCGATTGGTATATAGACCAAATGAAATTCAAAACCTATAAATCTGATGGGTTGCCAATATCATTCAAACACAGCGAATATGTTGGGGATAAATTAGATTATGTTGCCCACATCCCAAAAACGGATGCGCGTTGGAACATAAAAGATTTTATTGCTTTTATCAAAAATCCAAAATCAACGGTGGAAATGTCAAACGGACAAACAATTCATTTTTATCCAACGAATAAAATCAGAATTCCTATTGATAAAAACAACATCATTAACAACAAAGTTGTTGATAGTACGTATTATGATTCGATAGTGCCTTACATTGATTTGGACATTAAAGGAAGTGCGATGTATAAAAACCGTTTGATGGCTTTGGATGTTTTGGCCAATAACGACTGGAAACGTCCAATATATTTTACCGGCGGAAGTTTTGGTGATGACGATTATCTTTGGATGAAGGATTATCTGGAACTTGACGGATTAGTTTATAAATTAGTGCCAATAAAAACGCCTGTCGACAAAGAAAACCCATACGATATGGGTAATATTGACAGCGATAAAATGTATGATTTAGTCATGAAATGGACTTGGGGTAACGGCAACTCAACCACTA
>JAYURX010000173.1:0-1902 GCA_043755965.1 Flavobacterium sp.
AGAAAACGACAATGAAACTAGTAAAATATTTGTTGACTGCAATGGTATTCCTTGCTTTCAAAGCACAGGCACAGGTTAACCCCACGACAGGAAGAATAAAACCACCAGATTGGGGTGTAGCTGGCCAGGAGAAAGCAACCTATTATTACCTTCCGGCTGCAGAAACGTATTACGATATCAAAAGAGGAGAATACGTTTATCTTTCGGATGGCAAATGGATAAGAGCCACTTCATTGCCAACAGCCTATCAGGATTATGATCTTTATAGCGGGTATAAAGTAATACTTACTGATATAAAAGAACCTTTTAGCGAGTATAAAACTTTAAGAGAGAAGTATCCTAAAACTTACCAGGGTGAGCTACAGTTAGCGATTAAACCAAGTAAACAGTAAACAAACAAAAGCCCCGCACTAAAGCGGGGCTTTATTATTAATCCTTTACTTCAGCCTTTTGAGTAAAGCAAAACATGCGAATTGTATAATGAGGGAATCAAATAGTGTAACACTAACAATGTAGATATTTCTACCTTGCTATCACGAAAAAACATAAGTCAAATTTTAAACACAACACTATGAAACTAGTAAAATTTTTGTTGACAGCAATGCTGTTCATTGCATTCAGCACAACAACAAAGGCACAGGTTAAAACCACAGTAACGCTTCCGGATTGGGGCGTAGCAGGGTATGATAACGCAAGATATTATTATATTCCAGCTACAGAAACGTATTACGACGTCAGAAAAGGAGAGTATGTCTATCAACAAGAAGGCAAATGGGTGAGAACAACTACATTGCCGACGGAATACAAAGATTACGACCTTTACGAGGGTTATAAAGTGGTAATTGAGGACGAAAAAGAACCTTTCGATGATTTTGACGCCTATAGAGTTAAATATGCAAAAGACTACAAAGGGGAACCACAAAAAACGTACAAGATTAAAACAACCAGAAGCGGTAAAGTAAAAATAAAAGAAAAATAAAAAAAGCCCCGAATGGGGCTTTTTTTATTTAGTTATCGTTTGTTTCCTGTCTGGACCAACAGAGACAATTTTTATAGGAACTTCAACTTCTTTTTCAATGAATTCGATGTAATCCTTTAACTCTTTTGGTAAACTCTCAAAGGTGTTCAAGCCTGTTAAATCCTGTTTCCATCCTTTGAACTCGGTGTAAACAGGAGTGACGTTTTCTTCCTCAATATTGTATGGTAAATGATGAATTACTTCACCTTTATAATTGTAAGCCGTACATACTTTCAGGGTTTCAAAGCCCGAAAGCACATCTCCTTTCATCATCATTAGTTGGGTTACGCCATTAATTTGGATAGCGTATTTCAACGCTACTAAATCGAGCCAGCCACAACGTCTTTTTCTACCGGTCACCGAACCAAATTCGTTCCCCACTTTTGCCATAACCTCTCCGGCGTCGCCAAAATCTTCGGTAGGAAATGGTCCGGAACCAACACGCGTGGTATACGCTTTAAAAATTCCAAAAACTTCCTTGATTTTGTTTGGCGCAATTCCCAATCCGGTACAGGCACCGGCTGCTGTAGTATTTGATGAGGTAACAAATGGATAGGTACCAAAGTCAACATCCAATAACGAACCCTGTGCGCCTTCACAAAGAATAGATTTGCCTGCTTTTTGGGCTTGTGCCAAATATTCCTCGCTGTCAATGAAATCCAATTTCCTTAAGTCTTCAACTGCTTCAAAGAACTCTTTTTCAAGTTCCGGTAAATTGTACTGGATGGAAACATCATAAAAGGCAATCATTTCTTCATGCTTGTTTGCAAGTGCACGGTATTTTTCCTTAAAATCGGCTAGTTCGATATCGCCTACACGAATTCCGTTTCTACCCGTTTTGTCCATATAGGTTGGTCCGATTCCTTTTAAGGTCGAACCAATTT
>JAYURX010000174.1:0-1894 GCA_043755965.1 Flavobacterium sp.
TGGTGGTTGGGACAAGCCTTTTGACCCAAAAGAAATCAATAACAATTTCACTGAAGGTAATTCGTGGCAGTATTCGTTTTTTGTGCCGCAGGATATTCCCGGCATGATTGAAGCCTATGGCGGATATGAAAAATTTGAAGCCAAACTGGATGAAATGTTCAACAGCGAAAGCAAAACTACCGGCCGGGAACAAGTTGATGTAACGGGATTAATTGGGCAATATGCCCATGGTAATGAACCAAGTCATCATATGGCGTATTTGTACAATTACGTTGGCAAACCCGAAAAAACTTCTGAGAAAGTGCTTAACATTTTAGACAATTTCTATAAAAATGCGCCCGATGGTTTGATTGGAAATGAAGACTGTGGGCAGATGAGCGCGTGGTATGTCTTGAGTTCGATGGGGATTTATGCCGTGACACCTGGACATGCAGAATGGTCTGAGACCAAACCTTTATTTGAAAAGATTAAAGTAAATTTTGAAGATGGAAATAGTAAATTTATAACCGAAAGTTCGGTTAAAAGTAGACTTGGAATTCCAATGACAAGAAATAATTGGATTAAACCTGTAAAAAGCCCGTCGATTATCGCAGTTCCGATAATTCAGGCAGAAAGCAAATCGTTTAAAGATAAAATCGCCATTGCAATTGTGTCTCAAAGCCCAACCGATAAAATTTACTATTGGATTAAAAACGAATACGACAATCGAAAAGACAAAGACTGGATTTTATATGGAGGTCCAATAACAATTGATATGACATCAGAAATCCTGGCTAAAATTAAAAATGAAACCCAGGAAAGCAATGTTGTTTCCGCCCATTTCTTCAAAAAACCAAACAACTATACTATCGACATCAAGTCAACCTACAATCCGCAGTATCATGCCGGTGGACCTGATGGTTTACTAGACGGGATTTATGGCACAACAAACTGGCGAAAAGGCGATTGGCAGGGTTATCAGGGACAGGATTTTGAAGCGGTAATTGATTTGCAGAAAGAAACGCTGATTCATTTTATGGGCGCACTATTTCTGCAGGATTCGCGCTCGTGGATTTTGATGCCAACTAAAGTAGAATATTATATTTCCAAAGATAACACTACCTTTACATTAGCGGGAACAATTGCCAATGATATGGATGCAAAAGAGGGCCAAAACAGAATCAAAAACTTTAGTTTGATACATGAAAGCATCGCAAGATATGTAAAAATCAAAGCCTATAACTTTGGCAAATTACCCGAATGGCATCAGGGTTTTGGCGGCGATGCCTTTATATTTATTGATGAAATAATTATTAAGTAGTTTCGCTTATCCCTTATCTCTAATCCCTTATCCCTAAAAAAATGAAAATAGCACTTATACAAACATCACTTTCGTGGGAAAATCCAATGGAAAACAGAAGTCATCTGGCACAAAAAATCACTGGCTTTATGGAAGACGTTGACCTGATTGTGCTTCCCGAAATGTTTTCTTCCGGATTTACCATGAATCCAAAAATGGTGGCTGAAACGATGCAAGGTGAAACGGTTTCCTGGCTACAACATTTGGCGAAAGCCAAAAACTGTGCGATAACCGGAAGTTTGGTAATTGAGGAAAATGGTAATTACTACAATCGATTGGTTTTTGTTTTCCCAAATGGAGACATCGAAACCTATGACAAAAGACACTTGTTTACACTTGCCGGCGAACATCAATTCTATACCGCCGGCGTGGATAAACTGATTGTAAATTACAAAGGTTTTAAAATCTGTCCGCTGGTTTGTTATGATTTACGTTTCCCTGCTTTTTCAAGGAATGCCGAAAATTATGATGTCTTGATTTATGTTGCCAATTGGCCAAAACCGCGTATCAATGCATGGGATATTTTACTAAAAGCAAGAGCAGTGGAAAATATGT
>JAYURX010000175.1:0-1889 GCA_043755965.1 Flavobacterium sp.
GTAATCGTCGCTCCATTTAATGCCGTGATGGCAGCTGATAAACTTCCGTAAGTTGCCGCAAGTCCGGAACCACTATTCGTAGTTACCTGTCCTTGTACGCCAACTATACTAAACAAGACGAAACAAAGCAACATTGTTGCCTTCTTAAGCCACGAATTTTTGTGTGAAGTACTCGTACCGCTACACAAAGAATTGTAATTGTTGTTCATAATTTATAAAATTGGGTTAAATAAGTGTGAAAATATGTAATTGTTGTTGTAAGCTTTTGTGTTTAAGATTCCGGCATCTGAAAGATGCCTTTCTACCAGATCGGCGTTACCATGGCCTCCGCCTCCGCTTTGTCCCTGGTCAACCGAAGATTTTAAAATAACGGTATGATAAGTATAAGATATAATAATAGGTAAATTAGTGTTATGGTTTGCCACAGCGTTTTGATTTGCCGAAGCCTTTTGAACTAGGGTCATCCCTAAAATCACCAAAACCATGAAAAACCAAGAGGTTTTGCACGTTTTAGAATCAATTCCCGAAGCAATCGTTCTTTGAAACTTTTTATTAAATCCTAATGTGGTATTTGAATTTAATGAATAGTAATTTTTTGTCATAACTAAAAAAAAGGGTTTTAAATGCTTAGCAATATATTATTAATATTTCCTTACTGTAATGTAAAAATTCATAAATCGTTAAAAAACATAAAATATCGGTCAAATGACATGCAAGATTAAGTTTACGTCAATTTTTGTAATAATTTTTCCTACCACTTTTTGACTTATAAATTTTAAACTAAAGCATAACTTATTCAGAACAAACATGCTATCACTTAATCTATTTTCTGCCTGTCTGAAACGGTACTTTTTAAAATCAAAAAATAGCATTGAAAATTCACCTGCTTACTTTCGTTTTTCAAGTTCTTTGCCAAGCCCGAAGCGTATCCGGGAACCCGTTACTAACCTTGTGAAAAGCAAAAACGTGTTTGCTTCTATACTTTCGGAGCTGTGCGTTTAACCCGTTGGGTGCAATTAATAAATTGTGTGAAAAAATTAATTTTTCAAGCTAAAAACAAACACAATTAAAACATAAATGTCACACTGAGCAAGCCTGTCCTGAGCGGAGTCGAAGGGTCGAAGTGCTGTCACACTGAGCCTGTCGAAGTGCATTTATAATTTCATAAAGTCCCTTAAAGCGACCTTTATATCAACGCATTTTTTATGATTAAAACACTACTTTCTTCGTTACCTTTTCACCGCTTTCGGTAATAACCTGAACCAATAGCACTTGTTGTGTGGTTGGCAAATTTGTAAATACCGTTTCAGCAGCGTTAATGTTATCACGCGAAACTATCAAACGTCCCGCAATATCATATAGTTTTACATTTTTCATTAATACATTCCCAGTACTGATATGCAATCCTGATTGATTGTTATATACTACTACTGAATTAGCATTAAAATGGGTAATCCCTAAAGCATTGGTTGTAAAGCGCGCTATAAATCGATCCCCAAAAGTCCCGATTGTAGTTGTAAAGGTATAAGCGCTGGCTTTCAAATCATGAATTGCACCGGTAACCGTATCCTCTAAATAGATATTTTGAGAGTCAAATAAACCGTCAAAATCAGATAACGCAATTGTGAATGTGCCATTAATAAGTGACTTGTAACCTAAAGGTACTGTATCTGAAATATCAAAAGGCAATCCTCTTCCTTGTATACTTAGTTTTTTATCTGCTACCATAGTATATAGTGTAATCACATTGCCAATATCAA
Organism: Flavobacterium sp.; assembly: GCA_043755965.1. Lineage (GTDB taxonomy): Bacteria > Bacteroidota > Bacteroidia > Flavobacteriales > Flavobacteriaceae > Flavobacterium. The sequence continues at coordinate 1,761 of JAYURX010000175.1, forward strand.
CCATTTCACCGTCAAAATTTCTGTCCAATCCAATGGTTCCACCGGCTACATAACCCATTAATATTTGTTTGTAGGCACCTTCTGTATTGGAAATATCCAACCAGAAACGGTTTTTTTCAATAGCAATTT
>JAYURX010000176.1:0-1887 GCA_043755965.1 Flavobacterium sp.
ACCGGAATTGCAACCGATTCGGGTTCGTTTCGTTTTCCTTCCACTACAAGTACGACACACCGAATTGTTGCCGAATTGATTGACTTAGGCATTGATAACAGTGAAATTCATAATTCATTGTTTGACGATAATTCGGCCAACAGATTACAACTTCTTGGAAGAGCTTTGCAAAACATAAAGGTTTTTCCGGAATATAAAACTTCCTATATTACGCTTTCGCAAAAAGAACTGGATGAATTTAATTATCATAAAGGCGATACAGAAGGCGTTGTAAACTATGGTTTGAGCATAAAAGGAATCCATTTTGCTGCGATTTTTATCGAGCATCGCGATGAGAATATTATCAAGATTTCATTCCGTTCGCAAGGTGATTTTGATGTAAATCAATTTGCGCGGGAACATTTCAATGGCGGCGGACATATCAATGCTGCCGGTGGAAAATCATACGAAAGCCTGAAAGCAACTACCAATAAATTTGAAGATTTAATTTCACAAATAACAATCTAAAAGCATGAAAAATCTATCGAAAATACTATTGCTTTTTATCGTTTTTATGACTTTTCTAAGTTGTAAACAACAGCAACAAGCTCGAATGCCAATTTCGCGTTCATCGGGAACATTTATGAAAGAATCAGCGGAACGAAATAAAAAATTAATAGCCGGTGAAGAAGGGAAAATTGATTCTATAATTAAGAGTAATCCAAAAATACAATACCTGGCATCAAAAAAAGGATATTGGTATCATTATCAAATCAAAAATGAGCGGGACACGCTTCGTCCAAAAAAAGGAGATGTGGCTCAGTTTGATTATGAAATAATGGATTTGAAAGGCAATGTTGTATATTCAGAAGTTGAATTGCGTCCACAAACTTATCTTGTCGATAAACAAAATATCTTGATGGGCTTGCGTGACGGAATCAAATTAATGCATAAAAATGAAAAAGTAACTTTCCTTTTTCCTTCACACATGGCTTATGGTTATCATGGAGATAACAAACTTATCAAGTCAAACGAACCTATCATTTGCACAGTTACTTTGAATGATTTCAAACCAAAAGAAAAAGTAACACCTCAAGTTAATTTACCAAAAAATGAATAAAAAGATTTATCTTCTTTTAGCCGTTATTGCTCTGAGTTTTACATCGTGTAAAGACGAATATAAAGACTTAAAAGATGGCTTATACGCCGAAATTGAAACCTCAAAAGGAAGCATGCTGTTAGAACTTGAATACCAAAAGGCGCCAGTTATGGTAGCCAATTTTGTTACATTAGCCGAAGGCAAAAATCAATTCGTATCCAAAGAATTTAAAGGAAAGCCTTTTTATGACGGTTTAAAATTTCACCGTGTCATCTCTAAATCCAATGGCGATCCAGAAGATTTTATGATTCAGACGGGTGATCCTTTGGGCAATGGTTCGGGAGATGCGGGTTACAAATGCCAGGATGAAATAACCGATTTGCGGCATGACAAACCAGGTGTTTTATCGATGGCAAACTCGGGTGTAAATACGAACAGTAGCCAATTTTTTATCACTCTGAAAGATACGCCGTGGTTAGATGGAAAACATTCTATCTTTGGTTGTGTTATCGGAGACGGAATGACCGTAGCTAGTTCTATCGTTCAGAACGATGATATAAAAACCGTCAAAATTATTAGAAAAGGTGAAGCGGTTAAGAAATTTGATGCCGTAAAAATCTTTAACGATTCTTTTAAGGCTGAAGCCGAAAATAAAAAGAAACAAACTGCCATTGATGCCGAAAACAAAGAAATCTATGATGCTAAATATAAAATAGTTAAAGAGCAGAAAGTTATATCCTTTAACGAATTAAAGAAATCAGCAACCAAAACTTCTTCAGGATTTAAATTTAAAATTACTAAAAAGTCTA
>JAYURX010000177.1:0-1886 GCA_043755965.1 Flavobacterium sp.
CGAACGTACCACTTTTACACCGTTTCCGTCATAACCAAATTGGGCACATTTCCAAACAAAAGGCATTTCGATTAAGCCATTTTCAATTTCCGAACGCAGCTTGTTTAAGTTGTTAAATCGTTTAAAAGCCGCTGTTGGAATTTGATTTTCGACATAAAAATCTTTTTGAACGCCTTTATTCTGAATTAACCGCAGGGTTTTTGGTGATGGAAAAACTTTTAATCCTTCGGCTTCCAGTTTTTCCAGCGCATCAAGATTGATGTTTTCAATTTCGATGGTTAGTAAATCGACTTTTTTCCCAAAATCGTAAACGGTTTCATAATCCATTAAATCGCCAATAAAAAACTTGGTAGCGCCAAATTGACAAGGCGCATCCATACTTGGGTCAAAAACATAGGTTTGAATATCGAATTTACGGGTTTCGGACAATAGCATTTTGCCTAATTGCCCGCCGCCGAGAATTCCCAGTTTAAAATCGGAAGAGAAATAGTTCATGTGAATTGTGACCGAATTCATTCGGTTCTATTTTTAGTTGTGTGATGCAAAGATACAGATTTCAAATTCCAAAAGTCAAATTGCTTCGCCAATTCGCTGACGCTCGTGTCCAAACTCCAAAAAACAACAAATTTTAAATCTCAAATTCAACGGTTTATTTTTCTCAAAACTTCCCTTGCCGCCGCTTTATATCCCGCCGATTGATGAGCAAAATCCTTGTTGATGATATTCTGCAACTCTTCTTTAATCCAATCATGCTTTTTAGCATAATGTCCCAAAGTGTAAATCGCATAAGCCTTTGGAGCAATTTTGGCATCGCCAATTAGCCAGTCCAAACAGATTTCAATTAATTTTTCCTGTTGGGTTTCGGTCAAAGAAATTGTTTTGGAAGTACTCAGGAAAAAAGCGGTTCTCGACATTCCTCTGATGGCTGATTCGTGTTTATATTTTGAAATCGTTTCGCAAATTGCATCTACAAATGGAATGAGCATTTCGGTATGGGTTTCAACAAGCATTTCGATAATCCAAACGGCTTTGTAGTGATTTTTGTTGGACAAATCGGTGGCAATTGCCACTAAATCCTTCATGTAATCAGGATTTTCAATAACAAAATCACGAATGCCATTTCGGGAATTGGTGTTTGCGCTGCTTTTGCTGATTCGGTTAAAAAAAGTCATATCCATTCTGTAAATATAAAAAATACATTTTATTTAAGATTTTCACTTCCAATGGCTAACTTCTAAGCTTCAACTTCTTATCTTTGCAGCTTATTTTAAAACGAAAACCATATGATACACCTTCACGACAAAACTTTCGAGCCATTCATTTCTTCTGAAGAAATTGATTTTGCAATTAAGAATATGGCTAAACAAATGGATGATGATTTTTTTGATGAAGTGCCTGTTTTTATTGGTGTTTTGAATGGAGCTTTTATGGTAATGAGCGATTTGATGAAACATTACAGAGGCATGTGTGAAGTGAGTTTTGTGAAATTAGCTTCGTATGAAGGAACATCAACTACCAATGATGTTAAGCAATTGATTGGATTGAATCAGGATTTAGAAGGAAGAACAGTGGTTGTTGTAGAAGACATCGTTGATACCGGAAATACTGTTGAAGAGTTGAAAGCAATTTTCAAGCAAAAAAAGGTAAAGCATTTAAAAATTGCTACGCTGTTTTTCAAACCTGAAGCCTATAAAAAAGATATTAAAATTGATTACGTGGGAATCAGGATTCCGAATAAATTCATTGTTGGTTACGGTTTAGACTATGATGGATTAGGAAGAAACTTACCGGACATTTATCAATTGGCTCAATGAAAATAGAAAACAGAAGGCAGATTTCAGAAGGCAGTATTATTTCTGAATAAACTTTTTAAACTCATAAATTTA
>JAYURX010000178.1:0-1886 GCA_043755965.1 Flavobacterium sp.
GTCAGATACTAAAATGGGTGTCTTGTTTCGCCTTAGCCGTTAATGAAGTAAATGCTGCTTTGGGAAGAGTCGTAACGGCTCCAACCAACGGAAGCGCTGGTGTAATTCCATCCGTTTTGATGTATTATTTGACTATAGAAAACCACCAGGCCGGAGAAAAGGAAATCAAACAATTCCTCATGGTTGCGGGCGAAATAGGAAGCATATTCAAAAAAGGCTCTACCATTTCCGCGGCTATGGGTGGGTGCCAGGCCGAAATTGGCGTTTCATCATCGATGGCTGCTGCAGCTTTAGTTGAAGTTATGGGTGGAACTCCGGACCAGGTTTTGATGGCTGCCGAAATCGCTATGGAACATCATCTCGGAATGACGTGTGATCCTATTGGTGGCTTGGTTCAGATTCCGTGTATTGAACGAAATACCATGGGCGCGATCAAGGCAATCAACGCCGCAGAACTCGCTATGGAAACCGATGCTAAGAATGCTAAAGTTCCATTGGACAAAGTTATCGAAACCATGTGGAAAACTGCCAAAGATATGAACTCCAAATACAAAGAAACTTCCGAAGGAGGCTTGGCTGTAGCCGTAAATATGGCGGATTGCTAATGAAACTAACTTAGAAATCTTGTAACTTTTTAAGTTAATTATATAAAGGTTTTACGTAATAAAATATCCATCTTTGAAGTAGATAAAACGTGAAAACCAGAGGAATCGTCCCTATTCGCTTTAAATTAAATTTTAATTTCTTGATTTGAAAAAGTACTTCACAAAAGGCTTAAGGATTATCCTTTGGGTAATACTTTCATTTGTAGGCTTAGTCCTCATCCTTGTTATTGCCCTTCAAATTCCCGCTGTTCAACGATTTTCAAAAAACAAGGCTGTAAACTATCTTGAAGGCAAACTCAAAACAAAAGTTGTCGTTAATAAGATTCAAATCGGATTTCCTAACGATGTAATTCTCGAAGGTGTTTATTTTCAGGATCAGGAAAAGGATACACTATTAGCGGGTAAAAAAATCTCTGCAAACCTGAATATGTATGGATTGTTGTTTAATAACAAAATTGAAATCACCGCGATTGAATTAGAGAATATCGTTGCACACATCAACAGAAATAAAAAAAATAAATTTAGTTTTGACTACATAGCCGAGGCCTTTAAATCGCCCGAAAAACAAGATGACAATTCTCCTCCAATGGAGTTTTCCTTGGATAAAATTGAACTGAATAATGTTAGAGTACGATTTCATGATATTTATAACAATAATGATTTACGACTCAGTTTAAATCATCTGAAAACCCGAATCAAGACATTCGACTTGAAAAAGATGTATTTTGAAGTTCCGGAGTTTACCCTGGACGGAATGCAGTTTTCCTATAAACAGGGTTTGGTAGACAATTCCGAAAATACTAATTCAGAAACCCAAGCCACCCGAGATGAAGGCGAACTGAGCGCAGCTAAAGGCGAACAGGGCGGAGCCAAATCAAAAAGTCCCGATTTAAAACTGAAATTAGGAACCCTTAATTTGTCTAACATTAAAGCTGCTTATGAGGATGAGAATTCGAAGTTTGCCACTACTATGGATTTTGACAAACTGTTGGCAAAAGTCAAAGTTTTTGATTTTAAAAATAATACAATCGACTTAGACCGAATTGAACTTTCGGATGCAACCTTAGTTTTTAATCTCGGTAAAACCGTAAAAGACAGCAAATCTTCATCTAAATCCAATGACTGGAAAGTAAAATCGAATGAGGTTGTCTTTGAAAAAGTAAATTTCATTTATAACAATAATAATTCGGCTCCCATCCCAAGAGGCATGGATTACCAGCATTTAGATGTAGAAAACCTGAGCGTTAACGCAAATAATTTCGCTTACAATTCGGAAGATCG
>JAYURX010000179.1:0-4345 GCA_043755965.1 Flavobacterium sp.
ACCGAAATATTTGATTTTTGCTTTCCTAATTTTTCATGCAAATAAATACTCACCGAGCGCATCGGCAGGCTAATTGGTGAAAGAAGTTTGTCTAACAACAGTAACGGATTGGCAACAAACTTTGAGAATCGGATATTGTTTCTGCTGGCGTAGATTTTGGGCAATACTTCTCCAAACAAAAGAATAAAGAAGGTAACCAATAAAACCTCAACAATAAATTTTAATAGCGGGGAAGCGATGGCTTCAAAGAGGGAATTTCCAACAAAAGAGAAAATTATCACCACTCCGATATGGCTGAAATTATTTGCCACCAAAATGGTTGCCAATAGTTTCTTTGGCCGTTGCAGCAATTTTGAAATTAGGTTAGCTTTTGAAGAATCTTCTTCTGATAATCTGTTTAAGTCCTGTTGTGTAAGGGAAAAAAGAGCAACTTCTGCAGCCGAAACCATGGCAGAGCAAAATAACAGAAATGCAATAGCTATAATTCCAAAAAGTAAGTTGGTATCAATAGTTGCAAAAAGAGTAGTACTGGGCTCAGAGTCCAATGAAGTAAAGATTAGTTAAACAATATCAGAACGGCAAATCGTTTTCGGGTGCTGCCGGACTTGGCGCTTCAAAATTAGTGCTTTTTGGTTCTGCATTTGGTGCTGTTTTTAGTCCGTCAACTTCTTTTTTGGTAGTCAAAAATGTAAATTCAGTAACTTGTATTTCGGTTGTGTATTTTGTTGTTCCGTCCTCGGCCTGCCATTGACGCGATTTTATTCTGCCTTCCACATATATTTTATCGCCTTTGGATAAATACTTTTCACAAATTTCGGCAGCTTTGTTTCGCACTACTAGATTATGCCATTCGGTAGAGGTGATTTTTTCGTTTGTTTGTTTGTTGATATAGACTTCATTGGTTGCCAAAGGAAAGCGGCCGATACAATTCCCACCGTCAAAATAATGCATCTTTACCTCGTCACCAAGATGACCAATTAACATTACTTTATTTAAGGTGCCATTCATTTCTCAACTAAATTTAGTGTCCCTCAAATTTAGCACTTTTTTTGAAAATCAGAACCATTCTTTTTTAATAAAATTATAAATAACAATTGGAAAAGGGAATTTAGATGCTGATTCACAATCGATTCCGTTGGGGAGCATTCCTTCTGCCTTCACTTTCCAGAATTTGATTGTCAAATGTTGGTGTGAAAGTTTGTGGACAATACTTTCCGGATTGCATAATTGTATTTCAAGAATTTGGTTTTTGACAAAATTTTGATTTTGAATTAAGGTCAAAACATCCATATCACTTTCAGCTGCTGCGGTTTCTATCAGTGGAAACTCATACAGATTATGCCAAATGCCTTTTTGAGTCCGTTTACTAATAATTGTATTGTTATTCTCGTCTGAAAAAACCAAATAATTAAAATAACGATTGGTTACTTTGGTTTTTTTTGATTTTACCGGAAGCTGTGCTACTTTTTTCTTCTGCAAGGCCAGGCAACTATCATTAAAAACGCAAATTCCGCAATCAGGATTTCTTGGCACGCATTGCAAAGCGCCGAATTCCATTATGGCCTGGTTGAATATATTGGCTTTGCCTTCTGGCAATAATTCCGCTGCTAATTGTGTAAACTCCTTTTTGGCTGCAGCCGAAGCAATATCGGTTTCCACATCAAAATAGCGCGACAGGACTCTATACACATTGCCATCAACTACCGGAACGCTTTCATTATAGGCAAACGACGCAATCGCCGCCGCAGTATATTGGCCAATTCCTTTTAAATGCAATAATTCATTATAGGTTTTAGGAAATTCTCCGTTGAACTCAAAGGCAATTTGTTTTGCTGTTTTATGCAGATTTCTGGCTCGGGAATAATAGCCTAAACCCTGCCACAATTTTAGCACTTCTTCTTCATCGGCATTTGCCAAATCAAAAACCGTAGGAAATGATTTTGTAAAACGTAAAAAATAAGGTAATCCTTGCGCAACCCGTGTTTGTTGAAGCATGATTTCTGAAAGCCAAATCGTATACGGATTAGTGTCATTTCGCCATGGCAAATCACGTTTGTTTTGTAAATACCATTGGGTAAGTGCTTTAGAGAATTTCATAGTTAAATTGTGGATTGCAAAAATAAATCTTTATGTGATTAAATTTTAATAGATTATGCTTGAAATATTATATTTTTAATTCATATATTTGCAACCTCAAAAAAATTACATAATTAATATTAAAATACGAAGAAAAATGACGAAAGCAGATATCGTAGCAAAGATTTCAGAAAGAAAAGGATTGGAAAAAGGAGATGTTCAAGCAGTAGTTGAAGCGTTTATGGAAGAGGTAAAAAACTCTTTAGAAACTGGAGACAATGTTTATTTAAGAGGTTTTGGTAGCTTCATTATCAAAACTAGAGCTGAAAAAACTGGTAGAAACATTTCAAAAAATACGACGATCAAAATACCAGCACACAACATACCTGCATTCAAACCTGCAAAAGTATTTGTAGAAGCAATAAAAACCAATACTGAAGTAGCAGTATAAAACTTATTTATTAATCACCAAAAATCATCCTAGTATGCCAAGTGGTAAAAAAAGAAAGAGACATAAGGTAGCAACGCACAAACGTAAAAAACGTGCGAGAGCTAACCGACACAAAAAGAAAAAGTAGTTTATAACTACTTTTCTTTTTTTAGCAAACGTTCATTGAAATTGGAATCGAGTGATTCCGCCGGGTAATAACAATACCTGTTTAAAATGTTTAATCCATCTGTACTAAAAGGTTTAGGGTTTATGGTTCATGGTTTATGGTTCTTAACTACAAACTATAAACAACAAACAACAAATACAGATAAAAATTTACAAAGTGAATAAAGAACTAATCATTAGATCTAGTGCTGACGCTGTAGATTTTGCCTTATTAAAAGATGGAAAACTAATTGAATTACATAAAGAAGAGGAAACAAGCAACTTCCAGGTTGGCGACATTTTTATTGCCAAAATAAGGAAGCCGGTTGCAGGACTAAACGCTGCTTTTGTAAATGTAGGCTACGAAAAAGATGCCTTTTTACATTATCAGGACTTAGGTCCAAGTTTCGCTTCTTATCTGAAATTCATAAAACTTGTAAGCGCAGGTAAACTAAAAGATTTCTCCCTAAAAAACTTCCAGTTTGAGAAGGAAATTGATAAAGATGGTGCAGTAGCAGACATACTGAACGCCAATCAATCAATATTAGTACAAGTAGTAAAAGAACCTATTTCTACAAAAGGTCCACGAATAAGCTGTGAGCTTTCATTCGCCGGACGTTTTTTAGTTTTAGTGCCGTTTTCGGATCGTGTTTCTGTTTCACAAAAAATAGAATCCAAAGAAGAAAAAGACCGTCTTAAAAAACTAGTACAATCTATCAAGCAAAGAGGTTTTGGTGTTATTGTGAGAACAGTAGCAGAAGGCAAAAACATAGCCGAATTAGAAAAAGATTTGCAGAACTTAATGAATAGATGGACTGCAATGAGTAAAAAATTACCAACTGCACATCATCCATCCAAAGTGTTAGGAGAGCTAAACAAAGCTTCTTCCATACTTAGAGATGTATTCAACGATACTTTTACCAGTATTCAAATTGATGATGAAGAGTTGTACCAAGAAACAAAGGACTATTTAGCCGAAATAGCTCCCGAGAAACAAAAAATTGTTAAATTTTATCAATCGAAAGACACGCCATTGTTTGAAAAATACCATATCGAAAGACAGATAAAAACTTCCTTTGGACGAACAGTCTCCATGAGTAAAGGCGCTTATCTTATCATAGAACATACGGAAGCTTTGCACGTTATTGACGTGAATAGCGGAAACCGTTCTAACAAAGCCAACAATCAGGAAGACACTGCATTGGAAGTAAATATGATTGCCGCAGCAGAAATCGCAAGACAATTACGTCTTCGGGATATGGGCGGAATTATCGTTATCGATTTTATCGATATGAAAGATCCAGACAATCGCCAAGTGTTGTTCAACTTCCTTAGGGAAGAAATGAGCGATGATAAAGCCAAACACAAAATCTTACCGCCGAGTAAATTTGGATTAGTCCAGATTACCAGACAAAGGGTAAGACCAGAAGTAAATATTGAAACAAGGGAAGAAAATCCAAACAATTTGACCAGCGATGTTGATGCGCCAATTCAAATTATCGATAAAATCGGATTCTCTCTTGAAAAAATTATCAACGGCCATAAAAAAGTAACACTAAATGTGCATCCTTTTGTGGCAGCATACCTTAAAAAAGGTTTTCCATCATTACGTTCAAAATGGTTTTTTGAACATAAAAAGTGGGTGAAAATCATACCTCGTGACGCTTACACGTA
>JAYURX010000180.1:0-4343 GCA_043755965.1 Flavobacterium sp.
TCACTAATATCCTTTTCGTGGTGTTTTAAGGTGAACGTAAGGTTCTGTCTGACTGACATAGAGTCGTAAAGCGCCCCATTTTGAAACATAAAACCAATACGCGGCCTGATTTCGTTTAATTCCTTATTGTTTAATTGAGTTATATCGGTGCCAAATACATGAATACTCCCTTTATCCGGATGCTCCAGCCCTACAACGCACTTAATCGTTACTGATTTTCCGGAACCCGATTTTCCCAGGATTACAACATCTTCTCCTTTATGTATGGTGGCATTCATTCCATTCAGCACCTTTTTGTCGCCAAAGGCCTTATGAAGGTTCTTTATTTCTATGACTGGCATATTCTTTTCCATAGCTTAGAAAAATAAATCTGTTAATTGTACTGCCAACATATCAATAATAAAAATCGAAAGGGAAGCCGTTACAACGGCAGAATTAGCCGCTACTCCCACACTGGCAGTTCCATTGGCAGCGGTAAAGCCTTTATAGCAACCTATCATTCCGATAAAAAAACCGAAGAAGAAGGTTTTAATAGTGGCGGGAACGATGTCCAGAAACTCCAAACTCGAAAAAACACCTGTAAAATAGCGTTGTAAACCCATTGAGCCGTGAATGTTATATCCGATATAGCCACCTATAAAGCCAACAAAATCTGCAAAGACAACTAAAATCGGAATCATTAGGGTAGTTGCGAGGACACGGGTAACCACAAGGTATTTATATGGGTTGACGGCTGACACCTCCATAGCATCTATCTGTTCGGTTACTTTCATTGAACCTAATTCGGCACCCATACCGGAGGCAATCTTTCCGGCACAGATTAACGCGGTTATTACGGGGGCAATTTCCCTGATAAGTGAGAGCGATACCATCCCGGGAAGCCAGCTTTCGGCACCAAACTTTATTAATGTTGGTCGAGACTGTATCGTCAGTACCAGACCCATGATAAACCCCGTAATGGCTACCAAGGGTAAAGTTCTGACGCCAACAGCATAACATTGTCGCAGAAACTCATTGATTTGAAATGGGGGTCGCCATACTTCCTTAAAAAACCTTGCAGTAAATATGGAAATATCGCCGGTGTCGCTTAATGTTTTTTTTATAGCGTCAATCATAGTGAAATAATATATAAAGGCATAAAACAGAAATTTGTTCCACACCAGGTGGAATTAAAATTCTCTGAAAAAAATCCCAGAGAATTTAAGGTATTAGCGTAAAGAGTAGGTAAAGTACTTTTTATCTATAAGATTAAAATCAATAGTATGATAAGAAGGATAGCTCCTATAGAAAGATATACACCACCGCTTAGGGCTTTCATAGTGGTTTTTATTTCTTTGACTTCTTTTCGAAGCTCTTTTTTCTCTGCACGTGACATGTCAGATTTATCCATATCCTTGATTTCTCTTAATCTGTACTCCAGGACTTCGGCTTTAGCTTTATCAGTCGCGGCGTTGTTAACGGCAGCTTCAGTTACAGGATTGGTGATTGTGGCAAAAGCCGGAGCACTTACCGCTAATGATCCCATAATCATCAGCATTTTTAGGTTTGTGGTTGTTTTCATAATTTTCGATTTTGAATGTTAAATTTATAATTGTTATTGTTTATGCTTCGTCTTTTGTCGCGCGAACCAAACCGATTCCCGGAATGAAAAAAATCAAGCCAAGTACGGTAAATACTATAAGTTCTCTGACGTCCCTGTTATTATCGTTTCCGCTAAGGAACATTTGGCCGGCATACAGCAAACAGGCAATTCCCAGCACGGTTAATACGACTCCAAAAACTCTTTTGATATTCATGCTTTTTACTATTTTAGATTAATAAATTAATTTTAAGGTTTGTTTTGTTTTTTAATTTATAAGTCAAACAAAGTTGGTTTATTCTTTGGTTATATACCTTACAAAATAATCTGTTAAAATTGTATAATTCACATATTTGTATTGGGTTAATATCAGAAATGCCCAGACTGGAAGCCCGGGCATTTCTCACTATGAAAATTAATTATGTACTACTTCATTTTTCCATTGACAAATGCAACGGCTGCACCGACACCGGTAGCCAATACCATACAAGCGACTACATCAATCACCATTAGTTTTACATCGATGGTTTCATGTGTCATATGTTGGAAGAACCAAGAACAAAGAGCCATAAAAACAGCAATGCCCAGTGCCATCTTAATACCCGCGGTGATATTGGAAATGCCCTCACCTTGTGAGAAAACCCACGATATTAAAAAGCCAAAAGACATACAGCCTAAGAAAATAAATAACATATTTTCTGTTGGGCCATCACATGGATTTTTCGGAAAAGTGTCTTTAAGCAACATGCCATAAACTACCCATCCTAATAAAAAGTCTACAATTCCACCGACAATTCCGCCGACAATAAAGTTTTTTACATTCATAATTAAAAGTTTTATTGGTTAATGAAATAAAAGTACCGATTATTAAACAAATGTTAAAAATTAACATAATTAATTATTAACTATTTAAAAATCAAGAATGTTAATAACCTTTATCGCAAAAATCAGACACATATTTGCTTTAGGTCGCAATAAAAAAGCTTCCTACATTCGGTAGGAAGCTTTCTAAAATATACTATCAGTAAAATTATTGCTTTTTAAAATTTCCGCTGTCTACATCCTTTAAAAAGGAAATTACACCTGGGAAATAATGTTCCTGATCGTCATACTGCGAGCAGTGGCTGCCATTTGGGCAATATAAAAACCGCCCATTCTGTACTTCTTTTGAAATCCATTCCATATGTTTTGGATCCATAGTGTCATACTTTGAACCAATTACCAGTGTCGGAATGGTGAGTGTTTTTAATTTTGAAGTAATATCCCAATCCTTTAAAGTGGCCTCACCGGTAATGCCGAATTCACTTGGGCCTTGCATAAAAACATAAACATTTGGATTCAAATGCTTGAAAGCCCTGTTTATTGATTCAGGCCATTTGTCAATTGGCATTCTCAAAATATGTTCGGTGTAATAATATTTGAATAGCAGTTCCGTGTATTTTGGGTTAGTGTAATCCTTGTTTTTCTCAAATGTCTTTATCTGGTCAAACACTTCTTTTGGTAGTTTCGGACCAAGAACCTCTTCCGCATATTTATTATACGCCGGTGCGCTTGCCATCATATTGGAAATCACCAATCCTTTTAAGTTTTTTTGATATTTTAACGCATACTCCATTGCCAATATGCCGCCCCAGGATTGCCCTAACAGATAGAAGTTGGAATTATCCAGTTTCAGGGCTTTCCGAACTTGTTCCACTTCGTCTACAAAGCGGTCAATCGTCCATAAGCTTTTGTCAGTAGGTTGGTCGCTGTAATACGAACCTAATTGGTCATAGTAAATATACTCAATGCTTTCATTTGGAAAATACCCGTCAAAGCTTTCAAAAAATTCATGAGTTCCGCCCGGACCGCCATGCAGCAATAGCACTTTTATTTTTGGATTGTTTCCAACCCGTTTTGTCCAAACATTAAACTTGCCAATTGGAGTAGTGATAGGAATCATTTTGATTCCACCGGTACTTTGGTCATCGCTTTTGGAGTAATCCAGGTAGTTGGCTTTAGTTGTGTCTTCTATTTTGGCTTCTGCTTTATTTTCTTTGCATCCGGAAAATAAAAATACAGTCATCAGTATAATCAAAATTTGTTTTGTCATGGCTTAAGGTATAAAAAGGTTACTAATATAGTATTTTTACTCCGTTAGTTCGAGTGATTTTTAGGGAGCGAAGCGGATTAAAAATTGTATCGAGAACCCGTGTTGAGCTTCTCGATTAGCTCCGCTCCGTTCGGCTTTGCCTCGGGTCATTTTGACTTTGTCAAAACACTCGAAGTGACGTTTAGTTTGAATCGTATATCTTGTGAAACAGGTTGATGTATTTTTCCATTACAATTTTCCGCTTTAGTTTCATTGTTGGCGTTAAATGTCCTGCCGGTACCGTCCATAAGTCGGGAGTTAATTCAAACTTCTTGATTTTTTCCCAGCTACCAAATTTCTCGTTAACGGCGTCAACTTCCTGTTGGATGCGTTTGATTACTTCAGGGTTTGAGATAATTTCGTCGTTGGTTGTCCCAATAGTGGTTTTGTGCAGTTTTGCCCATTCTTTTACGAATTCAAAATTAGGCTGTATAAATGCTGCGGGCATTTTCTGTCCATCGCCAATGACCATTACCTGCTCTATAAAACGGGATTGTTTCATTGCATTTTCCAATAGCTGCGGAGCAATATATTTACCGCCTGATGTCTTGAACATTTCTTTTTTACGATCGGTAATCCTTAAAAAACCATCTGAATCAATTTCGCCGATATCACCCGTGTGGAAATAACCAT